>JAVXCD010000163.1:0-4534 GCA_036659655.1 Alistipes sp. | reverse complement strand
TAAGCAAAAAAAATTAAAATGCAATTGCAGATCGCAGAAACTATTTATTTTTTCAAAAAACGCCCTTTCTCAAGACAAATTCGACAGTTTTTTAATCGAATGACAAATAATCTCGCGACTAAAACTAAAGAGTGTCTGAGTTTTTTCCTATCTTTGAGGACTAAAGTAGTCATGTTATGGAATTAAAACATATTCAAGAGGAATACGAAAAATTGTCGCAATTGCTTTCGGACTGGATCTCCTCGGGGAAAATCATTGAGATTGAACGTGATCTGGCACTGGAAAAGTTACGTAGGCTGTACGATGCCATTCGCTTTGCCTCTGCCGACGCACCAACCGAACAACCCGCAGAAATGGATGTCGCCATGGATGCGGAGGCGTTAACCGCGGGATTGAATCTCGACGAGGTGCTGGACATTATAACCATACCCTCACCGATCTTGGAGTTGGAAGAAGAACCCGAACCGGAGTCAACCATGGCATTTATGCCTGAGATAGAGCCCGAACCGGCGAAATTTGAAGTTGAACCCCTACAGGAACAGGAACAGGAACAGGAACAGGAGCCAGAACCGGAACACGAGGTGATGGAGGTTGTGGAGGTGCCGGTTGCGCAAAAGCCCCACACAACAGTCAAGTCCGTCACAGCCTCACTCTTTGGTGAGGACGACGTGGAACGAAGACTGCGTAAACAGCGCATTATCATGTCGTTGTACGACACAGAAGAGACCTCTGCCGCTGTTCCCACTCCGAAAACCGTCGAGCCACTTCCGGAAATCAAACCCCAACCAGTTCCAACCCCAAAACCAACAACGGATGAAACACCTGCATTACAGGAAATTGTAAATGAGGCGACAGACTCCGAAGAGGAGTTGGTAATGGAGGAGGTTATCTTGCCGCAAGAGTCTGCTGCTAAAAATAGTACAGAGACAGAGACAGAAATAAAAATAGAGACAGAAATAATCTCAGACGAATTGAAAGAATCCGTCGCACCTTCTACACCTCAGGGCGTTGTATTGGGAGATGTGATGAATCACGGCATAAAGACGTTGTCCGACACCTTTACCCCCTCACAGAATGCTGCATCGAGCTTTACACATCACGAGCCGGTAACTGATTTAAGAAAAGAGATCGGCATTAACGACAAATTTCTGCTGATACGCGACCTCTTCGGCGGAAATACCGCAGCATACGACAAGGCGGTGAATGCACTTAACGAGATAGGCGATCTGGATGATTGCATGATTTATATAGCCGAGAATTACAGTTGGAACCCCAATTCCGACGGTGCAAAACTGATGATGGCGTTGATTGAACGCAAATTTGCATAACCGATGGCTAAACTCTACATTGTTCCCACCCCGATCGGGAATTTGGATGATATAACCCTGCGGGCCATCAAGGTTCTGCAGGAAGTTGACTTCATCTTGGCCGAGGACACACGGACAACTTCGTTCCTGCTGAAGCATTTGGGAATCGAGAAGAAATTGCGTTCACACCACAAATTCAACGAACACGGAACGGTGCAACTGGTGGCCGAATCCATCGCTCAGGGACAGACCGTGGCCTTGGTGTCGGATGCGGGCACACCCGGCATCTCCGATCCCGGTTTTCTGCTTGTGCGCACCTGCGTGGAGAGTGGCATCGAAGTGGAGACGTTGCCGGGTGCTACGGCTCTCATTCCGGCCTTGGTGCAGAGCGGATTTCCCTGTGATAAATTTTGTTTCGAGGGGTTTTTGCCACAGAAAAAAGGTCGCAACAAACACTTATTACGCCTTGCAGAGGAGGATCGCACCATGATTTTCTATGAATCACCCTACCGTGTGGTGAAGACCTTGGAGCAATTTGCCGAAGTATTCGGCGAGGAACGGCAAGTATCGGTATCCCGCGAGATCACCAAAAAATTCGAGCAAACCCTTCGCGGCACGGTGAGTGAGTTGCTCAACCACTTTCGCACCACCGAGCCAAAAGGCGAATTTGTGATTGTCTTGGCAGGCAAGCCAAAACCCGTACGCGAGTCGGCCGAAGAGACCGACGAGCAGAACGAATAAAAAAGAATTGAGATGGAACCTAATAACTCACCAGAAGAAAAACCACAAAAAAAACGCTCTTCAGCGCGTTGGAAGGTTGAATTTCGCGCATTCTTCAAGGATCGTTTCAGTCTGGAGGACGACAAAGCACAGCGCGATGAGGTGGTCGCAAACATCAGTAAAGGGGTGGAATTTAGAGGTGTCAATCTGTGGATTCTGATCTTTGCCACCATGATTGCCTCACTGGGCTTGAATGTCAATTCGGCCGCGGTAATCATTGGTGCCATGCTGATTTCGCCCATCATGGGACCCATCATGGGCATTGGCATGTCTCTCGGCATCAACGACTTCAGCCTGCTGAAACGTTCCTTGCGCAACTTCACGCTAATGTTTGTGATTGCGATCATCACCTCCACCATTTATTTTCTGATTTCACCCCTTGAAGCAGCACGCAGCGAGTTGCTGGCACGCACCGTACCCACCACTTATGATGTGCTCATTGCGCTGTTCGGCGGTCTGGCGGGTATCGTGGCACAATCGCGCAAGGATCGCACATCGACCGTGATTCCCGGTGTTGCCATCGCCACCGCATTGATGCCCCCGCTCTGCACCGCCGGTTTCGGACTGGCAACGGGGCAGTTGCAGTATTTCATCGGGGCATTCTACCTGTTTCTAATCAACTCGGTATTCATCGCTTTGGCCACCTACGCCATGGTGCGCTTTCTGAAGTACGAGAAGGAGACCTTCATCGACAAAAAACGCGAACGCAATGCCAAGCGTCTGATGATGCTGATCACGCTCATCACCTTTATTCCCAGTGTCTTCATCGGCTTCCACATGGTTCGGGTCTCGGTATTCGATGCCATGGCCGACAAATATGTAAATCAGGTTTTCAACCACCGGCATACGCGCGTGATTGAGTATACACGCACCTACAAACAGGGTACAGAGCCCTCCCGCATCGAACTGACCTTGGTGGGCGAGGTGCTGGATGAGGAGGTGATCGAAAGTGCCCGCGAACAACTGAGTAGCTTCGGTCTGCGCGAAGCAGAATTGGTGGTGCGGCAAGCCAATGGCGCGAATGAAGATGAAGTGGATGTCAATGCCCTGCAAAAGAGTTACACGGAGTTACTGCACGAGAAAAATCGACAAATTAGTGAGATGAAGGCGGCGGTATCGCGCTACAAAGTGACGAATGTTGAGGTGGATGACCTATCGAAAGAGGTTGGCGTGATGATCCATAATGTCGCCACGATCTCCCTGACAAAGGGAGTAACCTTCGATGTGTCGGGTGTAGCAAAAGACACCCTAATCGTGTGTGTCGTGACCCCGAAAGATTCAACAAAACATATTGATAAGCAAACACTTAGACAGTGGTTGAGGATTCGCACAAAGGTAAATAATATAAAACTTTTTGTCGAACCGCAATCTGTGATACAAACCCCTGCTGATGAAAGCAAATAACTTAACGTTCTTCGAACGATGCTGGCTGGAGTGTCTCTGGCTCGGATGCAAGGGCTTCGCTGCATTGCCCTACTGGATTCGCTATTTTATCATCGAAAATGTCATTTTCTTCTTCCTCTATGTGATGCGCTATCGCATGAAGGTTGTCAAGACCAATCTTCGCAATTCATTTCCCGAAAAAAGTGATTACGAATTGCTGGTTTTACGCCATAAATTTTACCGCACACTGGCCGAATTGTTCGTAGACACCTTGAGCTTGGCGGGAATAGACGATGAAAAAGGGCGACGTGTCCTGAAAATTAAGAACTTAGAAGAACACCGAAAGTTGGTCTCCGGGCGAGATTGGATAGCCATGGCGGCACACTTCGGCTGCTGGGAATATTACGCCTTCTGGGGGCTTTTCGATCCCACCCAGATGCTGGTGGCAATTTATCACCCCTTGCACAGCAAGGTGATGGAACTATTTTACCAACGGCTACGTATCCGTCGCTATACGATGACCGTCGCGATGCATGATTGCATGCGGTTCTACATCCGCAACAAGGATGCGGGTATTGATGGGCGAAATATTGTGCTGGGAATGATTTCCGATCAAAATCCACCCCGTCGTCCGGATAGTCACTGGTTTCATTTTTTGCATCAGGATACGATTTTCTTTGACGGCAGCGAAAAATTGGCACGGAAATGCCATCTGCCTGTCTTTTTTGTCCATAGTTACCGGGATAAGCGGGGCTATTACGAAATTTCGTTCGAACAAATCTACGACGGCAAGGAAGAGGTGGCAGACAATGAAATCACGGAACGCTATGTGCGCCGGTTGGAGGCGATGATCGTGGAACGACCCGAATTATGGATGTGGTCACATCGTCGCTGGAAACACAAAAAAGAAGTAGACTGCAATTAAGAAGCTGGTTAGATTTGTTAACAGAATTATTTTATAGCAATTCTCGAGACTCTTTTATGGATGGTTTGAAGTTGCATAGCCACCCCTACGGAACAAAAATAGCTCTAAAATAACTTCGGTAACAAATTCAAACAGTTTC
>JAVXCD010000162.1:2613-4547 GCA_036659655.1 Alistipes sp. | reverse complement strand
CTCTCGACAAGCTCGAGGATCGTACATCGTGTTTTCACAGTCTTTGCGACCTCTCGACAAGCTCGAGGATCGACAATAAACAATAGCGCAACCTCCAAAGGAGATTGCGCTATTGTTGAATAACAGACCCAATTACGGCTTATTTGCCGAAATATCGTTTGTAAAGGCCTTGGAAACCCGATCCGTGACGAGCTTCGTCCTTAGCCATTTCGTGTACTGTGTCATGTACGGCATCGAGGTTTTCCTGCTTTGCCATGCGAGCCAGACGCATTTTGTCGTCGCACGCACCGCATTCAGCATTCATGCGCTTGAAAAGGTTGGTCTTGGTATCCCATACCACCTCACCGAGCAATTCGGCAAACTTCGAAGCATGCTCAGCCTCCTCAATCGCGTAACGTTTGTAAGCCTCAGCAATTTCCGGATAGCCCTCACGATCAGCCTGACGGCTCATTGCCAAATACATACCCACCTCGGTGCATTCGCCCATAAAGTGATTATGCAGACCTTCCAGTAACTCCGGACTTGCACCTTTACCCTCACCGATTTTGTGCTCGGTTACAAAAGCAAGATTCTCAGATTGCTCCACAACCTCTACAAATTTATCTTTCCCTACTTTGCACATCGGGCACTTTTCGGGTGCCTCAGGACCTTCGTGGATATAACCACAAACGGTACAACGCCATTTCTTTACCATAATATTAATAGTTTTAGTGTAACTTGTTTTTGTTCGTAGTGCAAAGATAACTATTCCCGCGCTTGTTCCCGCATAAAACCAATCACTTTTTTTTATGGTGAGATAAGCAAAACTTATAGAAGGTGAGTTTACTACAGTCTGTGGTCGATCACAGACTCCACTTCGGACACGCTCACACCATCTTTCAGCAGGACGGTTTTGTCTCGGTCAAGCAGGTAGAGCGAGGGGATGGCTCGCAGGTCATAACGTTCTTTTTGGGTGATCACCTGATTTTTATCGTAGGCATTGATCCAACTTGCGGGGATAAATTCGCGGTGTGCGTGCCACTCCGTCAAATCCTCATCGATATAGATGGCCAGCACCTTCAATCGACCCTGCTCGATCATCTCGTTTAACATGGGGGATTGCGTGATGACCTCCCGAATTTCGCGACACATTGGGCAGCCGGGGCTGTTGATAAACAGCAAGGTGTATTCCGCAGAGATAGCCGACAGCCGCCCCGTGGCACCCGAAGCCAGCGTATAGACAAAATCATTTGCTTTGTGTCCAACTCGATTTTGCAAGGCGAGTTGCAGGTCGTGCTGAGGGGCAATCTTCTCCCATTTATCGAAAAAAGGACTCGCCACCACTCGCTGTAATACGGAGATGTAAAGTTCATTGCTGCGCAACGGTGAGTTCGGGTCGTATAGCACTTTTTCTGCCAACATGGCGAAATACGACAGCATCGGCTTCGAGACTGCCGCCTTGCGCATCAGTGAATCCATCGGCGCGGGCGCATCGGCACTTAGGCAATGCGCCACATAACCGGCATAGGCATTGAGCATTTGCAGGGTGTCTATTTCGGCAATAAACAACGTGTCGGAGAAGTCGAACTTATCCCAATAGTGGTCGCGCATATACTCGCGTGCCACATCGCCACTCATACCTACGGGCGGCAATACCGACACAAATACACGCGACACAGGTTGTGCCGGGGTCTGTTTATCCGGCACACGGCGATGTCCGCACGCCACAGTTAGCATCAAAATCACAACAACACAAAGACGGTACATAAGGCATCAAAAAATTAGCGCTCAATAATATCGAATAATTATATGCAAATATAACGGTTTTAGGCAAGAATCATGCTGATCGGCTCCACAATTAGCAGAAAAATAAAATTTGCACGGTAGTTGCAACTGCTTTTTTATTAAAACTAAGAAGGTGTTTTAAATTCTCAACTAAAAAGTATGGATGTAAA
>JAVXCD010000162.1:0-2537 GCA_036659655.1 Alistipes sp. | reverse complement strand
TTACCCGCTGAAGCCGTTTACGGTCTATCCTCGGCATTCTATTATTTGTTTGCGGCCATTGTGTTCCTCATCCCGACAGCCCTCGTAGCGGCCGAACTGGCTGCCATGTTTTCCGACAAACAGGGTGGTGTATTTCGCTGGGTGGGAGAGGCTTTCGGCGCGCGCACAGGATTCTTGGCCATCTGGCTGCAATGGATCGAGTCGACGATCTGGTATCCCACGGTACTGACCTTCGGCGCGGTGTCGATTGCCTTTATCGGGATGGATCAAACACACGACATGTCGTTGGCCTCCAACAAAATGTTTACGCTGATTGTGGTGCTGGCGATCTACTGGCTGGCCACGTTCATCTCGCTCAAGGGGTTGAGCTGGGTGGGAAAAATCAGTAAGTGGGGTGGGCTGATCGGCACGATCATTCCCGCAAGCCTGTTGATTGTGCTGGGCATTGTCTACCTATCGACCGGCGGTCACAATCACATGGATATGTCGCAGGGCTTCTTCCCCGACCTCACAAAGTTGGACAATCTGGTGCTGGCAAGCGGAATATTTCTGTTCTATGCCGGCATGGAGATGATGGGTATTCACGTGATGGATGTGAAGAATCCGAGCAAGAACTATCCCAAAGCCATTCTCATGGGCTCGTTGGTAACGGTCGTTATCTTTGTGCTGGGTACCTTCGCACTCGGTTTTATTATTCCGGCGAAAGAGATCAGTTTGACGCAATCATTGCTGATCGGATTCGACAATTACTTCCAATATCTCCACATGTCATGGGCTTCACCCGTTATTGCCATTGCCTTGATGTTCGGCGTATTAGCAGGTGTACTGACGTGGGTTGCAGGTCCTTCAAAGGGTATCTTTGCCGTGGGTAAAGCCGGCTACCTGCCTCCGTTCTTTCAGAAAACAAATAAAATCGGTGTGCAACGCAATATTCTGTTGCTGCAAGGAGCGTTGGTTACGCTGTTGAGTCTGTTGTTTGTGGTGATGCCTTCCGTACAATCGTTCTACCAGATCCTTTCTCAGCTGACCGTGCTGCTCTATTTGATTATGTATATGCTAATGTTTGCTGCGGCCATCGTCCTGCGTTACAAGATGAAGGAGACGTTGCGTCCGTTCCGGCTGGGTTCAGGCAACGGTTTGATGTGGCTCTTGGGAATTGTCGGGTTCTGCGGTTCATTGCTCGCCTTCGTGCTGAGTTTCATACCGCCGGGACAGATTTCAACAGGCAGCAATACCGTGTGGTATGCTGTATTGGTTATCGGTTGTCTGATCGTTGTGGGTGCACCGTTCATCATCTATGCCATGCGTAAACCGTCGTGGCAGGATCCTACGGCCATCTCCGATTTTGCGCCATTCCATTGGGAAAAACCTTCTCCCAACACACCGACTACGCCACAATCGTCCCTGAAAAACAAATAAATTCACAGAACCATGATACAAAAAATTAACCATCAACACATCAAAGAGGCACTCGGCGAGGCTTATATCAAATTCAAAGACAATGCCGAGGGCAAGAATGCCGACTACATTCCCTATTTGGCACAGGTGCCGTCGAATTTGTTTGGGATCTCGGCCTGTCTACCCGACGGGGAGGTGATCGCAGTCGGCGACACCGACTATAAGTTCGGCATCGAATCTGTGTCGAAAGTGCCTACGGCGATCCTCGCCATGAACCAATATAGCGCACAGGAAGTGTTGCAACAAATCGGAGCCGATGCTACGGGACTGCCATTCAACTCGATTATCGCGATCCTGCTGGAGAAAGATCACCCATCGACACCGCTGGTCAATGCCGGTGCCATCAGTGCCTGTTCGATGATCAAACCCATCGGAGATTCGGACGCCAAGTGGCGAGCTATCCGCAACTTTGTCGAAGGATTGTGCGGCTCCGGTGTGGCAGTGATCGACGAACTCTATCACTCGGAAACTGCCACCAACTTCAACAACCGATCCATCGCATGGCTGCTGCGCAACTACAATCGCATTTACGACGATCCGGAGATTGCACTGGATCTCTACACGCGCCAATGTTCGATTGGCATCACGGCTCGACAACTCGCCATTGCAGCGGCTACCATTGCGTTGGGCGGGGTAAATCCGGTGACGAAGTTAGAGGTATTTAAACCGAATCTGTCACCACACATCACCTCCATGATGGCTACCGTGGGTTTCTACGAGCACACAGGCGACTGGCTCTTCACCACGGGTTTACCTGCTAAAACCGGTGTGGGTGGCGGTATTATGGGTGTGATTCCGGGCGTGATGGGGATCTCGGCCTTTGCTCCGCCACTCGACGAGTCGGGCAACTCGGTCAAGGCACAAAAGGCATTAAGTTACATTGTCAATCGTCTCAATCTGAATATCTTCAGCACAACAAGATGTGTTGTCGAAAAACAAGAGCCTGCGAGGGTGTAAGGGATCAAGATAAAATTCCGGTGGGAAGAATCAATTAGGCCAGAGGATCGTGCATTGTGTTTTATACGGAGAAAATTTTTTCTATGTCCTTTTGTCTTGTCAAAAGGACGAAAACCGCCCCG
>JAVXCD010000161.1:0-4646 GCA_036659655.1 Alistipes sp. | reverse complement strand
GAAATGTGTACTTTGCGACCTCTCGACAAGCTCGAGGATCGGGAACTTTCAAGAGCCTTTGCGGTCTCTCGACAAACTCAGAATTGTATGTGTTTTTCTTGTTTGCCGCTTGAGACAAGTTCAGGGGGCGGAAACTGATGGCGGAAGGTTTCTATTGTTGAAGGCACTCCATCACTCGGTGAATGGTGGGGTAGGAGGTGGTCAGATGCTCCTGCACTTGCGTGGGTGAGCACCACATCACTTGGTCGATGCCCTCTTCTATTTGAGGGGTTACTGTGGCTGATCCGCAGAGTTGCATGCCGTACCAATGGGTCTGTTTGAGTTCCCACCGACCGTGCATAAAGTAACTGTGGAGGGTGGTGCAGAGAGGACGGACGATCTGCGCGTTGCCGATACCGGTCTCCTCGCACACCTCCCGTACAGCACATTGTTCGAGGCTTTCGCCCTGCTCCAAATGCCCCTTGGGTAGATCCCAACGGTCGTTGCGGTGGATCATCAGGTATTCCCCCCGCTCGTTGATCACCACGCCACCGGCGGCTTTGATAGTTGTGAATTCCGATGCAAAATGTTCGAAAACTTTGGTGGGATCAGGTGAAACAACGGAAATAAAGTTGTGAAATTCGAGAAAATCTATTACCTTCGCTCTTGAAATTGTCTCCTTGCGGGCGAGCGTGATTTCCGCATATTTATCCGCCGCTTTGTGTGCGGTGAAGAGAACTGTTTTATCGGCAAAATAGACAATTTGACTCATGGTTTCCAATATTTGAAGCAAAACTACAAATAAATGAAGATAAACCGAAACAGATGATGAAAAAAATTCTCCTATTTATGGCTATGGCAGCTCTGGGGGTAGATGCAGGCGCAGCGCGTCCGGTGCCCCTTACAATCAACAATGCGCTCTCGTCGCAAGAGGTCGAGGCGGGTATTCTGACCCCGGAGGTGATGTGGAAGATGCGGCGGGCAGGCTCGTCGTCGCTCTCGCCCGATGCGCAGACGTTGCTCTATACTGTTTCCGACTACAACATGGCGGAGAACCGCGGTGTGACGACGATTTGCGTGCAGCAACTGGCCAAAGGCAAGGTGACTCCGTTGACCGATACCGCCTCGAATAACACCGATCCCAAGTGGAGTGCCGATGGGCGGACGATCTACTTTCTCTCCGACCGGAGCGGCACGATGCAGTTGTGGTCCATGACGGCGGCAGGTAAAAACCTGAAGCAGCTTTCGCAGTTGGAGAAAGATATTGAGGGCTATGGCATCAGTCCCAAGGGCGATAAACTCTTCTATGTGCAACGGGTGCAGGTTGTCGACCGCAAGTCGGCGGATGTGCACAAGGACATGGACAAATCGAAGGCGAGGATCTACGACGATCTGATGTGTCGTCACTGGAACTATTGGGATGAGGGTTCCTACCTCCATATTTTTGTGGCGGATCTGCATGGCGGGGTGAAAAACGGGATCGACATCATCGGCAAGGATGCCGCGTGGGATGCGCCGCTGGCTCCCTATTTCGATATGGCGGAGATCGCGTGGAATCACGCCGGTACGATGCTGGCTTACACCTGCAAAAAAATGACGGGCACGGAGTATGCGCTCTCGACCGACTCGGACATCTATGTCTATGTACTCGCAACCGGTGTCACTCAGAATATCTGCAAACCCTTGGAGGGCAAGATCCGCTACAACGCGATGGTGCACCGTGAACCTGCGCTGCCGGGTTACGATAAATATCCTGTCTGGTCACCCGACGATCTGAAGATCGCCTTCCGCTCCATGCGGCAGGCGGGCTACGAATCGGACAAGGAGCGGCTTCTGGTCTACGACTGCCGCACGGCTCGCATCACCGACCGCACCAAAGATTTCGATTACCCCGCCTCCAACGTGGTGTGGGACGGCAACGACCGGCTCTATTTTGGTGCACCGATTGAGGCTACGCGTCAGATCTGCCGTGTACCGGCTACCGAGGGCGCGGTGGAGGTGCTCACCAAGGGCGACCACGACATCAACGCCTTCACCCTCGAAAAGGGCAAGATTGTTGCCGAGATGGTCTCCATCTCCAGTGCCAGTGAGTTCTTCGACGTAAACCCGAAGAGTGGTGCTCTGACGCAGATTAGTGCGATCAACAAGCCCATCTACGACAACATTCGCATGGGGGAGGTGCAGAAACGCTGGGTGACAACCACCGACGGCAAGCAGATGCTGACGTGGGTGATCCTGCCACCCGACTTCGATGCCTCGAAAAAATATCCGGTGCTGCTCTATTGTGAGGGTGGCCCGCAGAGTGTAGTCTCTCAATTCTGGAGTTATCGCTGGAATTTCCAACTCATGGCGGCGCAGGGCTACATTGTGGTGGCGCCCAATCGTCGCGGCTTGCCCTCGTTTGGTCAGGAGTGGCTGGAGCAGATCTCCGGTGACTATTCGGGACAGAACATCCGCGATTACCTCTCGGCGATCGACGATGTGGCGAAAGAGCCGTGGGCAGATGAGACGCGCATGGGTTGCGTCGGTGCGTCGTATGGCGGTTATTCGGTCTATTTCTTGGCGGGCTGCCACGAGAAGCGTTTCAAGGCGTTCATCTCGCATTGCGGCATCTTCGATTTCGAGTCGATGTACGGGCAGACCGAGGAGTTGTTCTTTATCAACCACGATTACGGTGGCAATTATTGGGATAAGTCCAACGCGACGGCTATGCGCTCCTATGCCAATTCGCCGCATAAGTTTGTGGATAAGTGGGATACGCCGATTCTGATCGTCACGGGCGAATATGATTTCCGCATTCCGTTCACCCAGTCGCTCGAAGCCTTCACGGCAGCGCGCGTGCAGGGTATTGATGCTCGGCTGGTGGAGTTCGAAGATGAGGGACATCAAGTATTTAAGCCGCAAAACGGGCTGGTCTGGAACCGAGAATTTTTCGGTTGGCTGAATAAATACGTGAAACAATAATAGAGTATGACAGCAAAAATGGAGGGGTGCGAAAAGCACTCCTCCATTTGTTTTTTGGAGAGAAAAGTCTCGAAATACCGCTGTGGAAAGAGTTTGTTTCATGATGAAATATGCGCTATTCATTGAATTTATTTTATATGTATGCCTATAGAGACTATTTTTGTACTGCATCAGAGATTGTTTCCCGCATCGGGCGAACTTTTCCGATTGCCAATAAATTATAGCGAGAGATGAAACAATTTATCCAACTTCTGATCCCTTTTTCCGTGTTGCTGCTGTTTGCTGCCGGCTGTGCCGACGACGAACCCAACTATGCGCAGCATCCCGATGAGGATCTTGACCCCGTGCCGATGGTCGGTTATGTGAGTGCTGCCGCTATGCAGGTCACGGTGCTTACGGATGCTGAAGTGATGAACGATCGGATGCGTGCGGCGGCCGAAGTGCCTGCGACAGACACCTATATAATAGAGATCCACAATCTGTTAGGTGATGTTGTTGCACACTTCAACTACGGTGAAAAGCCGCAGACGTTGCTGAAATTACCTGTGGGGAACTATACGCTGTACGCTGCTTCGGGCGAGATTCCCGATGCCGCTTGGGACACACCTGTTTATGCTGCCAAGCAGAGTTTCTCGGTTTGCCGTGCGGATACCGTCCGTTTGCAGAACCTGATCTGCACCCCGGCGAACATCAAAGTTTCGGTGGGCTATCCTGCTGATCTGGTTGCTCTTGTGAGTGACGACGCGCAGACTGAGGTGGCTTTAGGCGCGCACAAACTGACTTTTGCGAAGAATGAGACCCGCACGGCTTACTTCAAGGCTGCGGGCGAGAGTAATACGCTGACCCTTACCGCTAAAGGACGATTGGACGGGAACGATTTTGCCGTCAACAAATCGGTTGAGGGGGTGAAGGCCGGGCAGTGGCACAAAATGGAGGTTGCACTGGAATTGGCTCTGCGCATTGAGTGGGTCGGCTACGACCTGTCTGTGCGCCACACCATCACTCCCGACATGACGGCTGTGGTGAATGTCTCTGCTAAAGAGGGTATTGCGGGCTTCTCGGTCGATATTATTTCGGATATTCTCACACCTGAGATTCTGAACATGGTGGGGCTGAGCACGCACCTCGATTTGGTCAATCCGGCCTCTCCGGAGATGGGTGAAATGCTGAAGCAGTTGGGATTTCCCGTCGGCGCAGATGTGCTGAATCAAACGGCGGTCTCGTTCGATATTACGCAGTTTATGCCGTTGATTCCGCAACTCAGCCAGACGGGCGGTTATGCGGATTTCAAGTTGACGATTACTGACCGTACCGGTAAGTCCATTGTCAAATCGCTGATGGTAAAGGCCTTGCCTCCTGCGCAGTAAGTGATTATTGAGGATCGAACAGTTTGAGGATTGTAAATAAAAGTCGATCATCGAGCTTGTCGAGATGTCGCAAAGGAGACCGAGCAAACAAGCGACCTCTCGACAGGCTCGAGGATCGAGAACAGTTTGAGGATTGCAAAAATAATAAAAAGTCGATCATCGAGCTTGTCGAGATGTCGCAAAGGAGACAGGTACGAGTAACAAAACAAGCGACCTCTCGACAGGCTCGAGGATCGAGAACAGTTTGAGGATTGCAAATAAAAGTCGATCATCGAGCTTGTCGAGATGTCGCAAAGGAGACCGGTACGAGTAACAAAACAAGCGACCTCTCGACAG
>JAVXCD010000160.1:0-4709 GCA_036659655.1 Alistipes sp. | reverse complement strand
TTTCCTTTGCGACCTTTCGACAAGCTCGAGGATCGTGAAATGTGTACTTTGCGACCTCTCGACAGGCTTGAGGATCGAACGGGTCTATCGTTTATCCCACGAATTTATGTAGCTCAGAATGCGGTAACTGCGCTTGCCGATGGGAATCCCTACGCCTAAGGTAATGTTCATCATACTTTGCCGGATGGGGAGGAATTGAGGGGTGTGGCGGGAGGTGAGAATATCGGTAGCGATGTAGAAGTTGATCCAGTTGGGGTTGAGGTTCAAGGCCAGTCCCACCGCATGACTTTTGTTGTCGAAGATGGAATAACTGCCCGATACGGTGAACCAGCGCACGGGGTGAAAATTGATGGATCCTGTGAGGTTATGCAGGGTTTTGTACTCCCAAATCCGTGCCGAGTAGAGCAGGCCGAAGCCGATCTTGTGTCGCCAAACTTCATACTCAAGGCCTGCGTTGATCGAGGCGCGCAGCATCTTGGTGACCCGTGTCGGCTCGCTCTTTTCGAAGTCTATTTCACCCAAGTCGAAGTTGGGCTGCACGGAGCCGTCTACGCCATTGATCTCGACTCCCTCGAAGAGGAGTGTTTTGTTGACTACACCCCGCTGGTTGTCTCCTTTGCCCCAGCAGATGAACCCTATGTCGTTGATTGCCAGTGATGCTTGCAGGTTTGGCCGAATGTCGTAGACCAAGCCTACGTCCACGGCAACGCCGTAGCCCGCAGGTGCTTTGGGGCGCAACGAGATGTCTTTGGGTTTGTATATCTCGTGTCCGTGTTCGTCGGTGGAGGTGGCGATGTCGAGTCCCGAAGAGGAAAGGTCGAGTTCACCGACGGCATCTACAAACCAGCGATCTTCGTTGAGTGTAACAGCGAATTTGTTGAACGACATTCGCCCGCGAGCTGCGCCGAAGAGCACTTTTCCGCGTATGCCGATGTAGAGTTTGTCCTTGGCCACAGGAAACGAGTAGTTGAAACCGGCCTCTAAAAAGGCATCGGCGCAGAGGCTTATATCCGAAATATCACCCTCCTGTCCCGATTTGAGAAACTCGAAAAGCGAGTAGGGTAGATGCGCATCCATGTTCACCCGTGCCGTGATGTCGAACGACCAGAAATTCATGTGGTTGCGAGTGAAAGCACCAAATCCGATGAGGTTGATGCGCGTATCCATTCCCAGCAGGTTGTTGGTGTTGAGCCCGTCGAGAGCCATGGCTGCTGACACCGAACTGTCGAGCAGGGTGACAAGTTTGCCATTCACGGGAAATAAGATGTTGCTGAGTGCTAAATTGCCGCTTGTATTGATGTTCACTCCGCCCAAGCCGGGGATGTTGACATAGCCGCGCAACGGTGCAAAGGCGGGGTTGAGTTGGCTGCGGAGGGTCGAGCCCTCCATGAAATAGGTGGTGGGGTTCTGTGCCGCAACTCCGTTGACGAGGAACAAGCAGATAAATAGGGCGAGAAGTTGTTTCATCGTTAGAAGTCGATCTTTAGGCCACCACATTTTTTCAGACACAGGCTCATGCGAATCACCTCCTGTTCGTTGAAGCCCACAGCGGGGTAGTACCGAACCAGTGTGATGGGAATCAGCAGATCAACACCCGACAGGATCTGTCGCAGGTCAATCTCGAAGAGTTGCGCCTCCGGGATTTTACTTGTGGCATTGGGCTCGATGGTGAATGTATCGAAGTGCACGCTTGTCGGTGGAAACGAGGGCGCTAACGCAAGGCTCAGCGGCAGCATGCTATATATTTCACCGTAGAGATGGAGTGTGTTTTTTGGGTTGGGCGTACCTGCGGGATCCAGATTTTTCGCCAGCATGTCGATCACATCAATGCCCACGTCGATTTTGCCGATCGAGTAGCGAATGTCGTCAATGTCGATGTCGGTCAGATAGGTTGTGGCCACCTGCTTGATCTCGTCTCGCAGCAGAGCAGTCTGCCCAAACAAGGCTTTGAAGGCCGTCATGAACTCCGCCTGCGTGGGTGCTCCGCCCGTGGGGAATAGTAATGCGATAAAGGGCGTGCTATATTTTGTCCAGATCAGATCGGCGACCTGCTCCATCTTCTGCCCATCCATCTCCATCTGCTTCAGTAACGCGGTGAGCAACGCATCGGTATAGACCGGATCGGAAGTGAGGCGCGAGATGTCGAGATAGTCAGCACCCTCAGGTAGCAGGCTCGGCAGCCAGATGTCTACCTCGTTGAACACCACTTGGATGTCGATACCGGTGTCGTTTTTTGCTCGCAACTCGCTCATTTTCACCTCGACTGTGGCCAGAGGCATGTTGAAAACACTCTCGTCGCCACCGATGGTGGTGTTGTCGGTGTCGATGTTCGATAGGTCATAGTCGTTGTCTATGCAGGAGATGCACAGTAGGGTTGCGCCCAGCAGCAAAAATAGTTTTTTCATTTTCGAGGTACTTCTGAGAAACTGTTTTAAATTTATTCATCTCGTTCTTTTCGGCTCTTTTCGCCCCGGTTTTCGCTCTGTAAATCCTCATTTAGCTCGCTAAAATCGGATTAACAGGACAAAAATAGGAACAAAAATAGTGCTAAAATAACGTCGGTAACAAATTCAAACAGTTTCTGAGTCAAAGATAGGTGTTAGTTGCGAAATACACAAAATAATATTTTGATATTGTTGTTTTTAATTCGACATTATTTTGACCGAAGAATCAAATATTTCGTTAATTTTGTCTGGAAATTACAGCATGTCGGAAGCAGAAAAATACACACTCAAAGAGCAGGTTGCCCTTTTGCCGCTATCACCCGGAGTCTACCAGTTTTTGGATAAGACGGGGACGATTGTCTATGTGGGTAAGGCAAAGAGCCTTCGCAAACGCGTCTCTTCCTACTTTGTGCAGAGCAAAGAGCACAGTGCAAAAGTGCGGGTGCTGGTCAAACAGATCGTGGAGATACGCCACATTGTGGTCAACAGCGAAACCGATGCCTTGCTGTTGGAGAACTCGCTGATAAAGAGCCTGCAACCCCGTTACAACATCCTGCTCAAAGACGATAAAACCTACCCGTGGGTTGTGGTGCGGCGCGAGGCCTTTCCGCGTGTGCAGTCGACCCGCCTGCTTGCCCGCGACGGCTCGCAATATTTCGGTCCCTACTCCTCGGTGATGATGCAGCGCAGCGTGCTGGAGTTCATCCGCGAGGTGGTGCCCTTGCGCACCTGCAAACTCAACCTCTCGGCACCGATGATTGCCAAAGGCACCTATTCGGTCTGTCTGCAATACCACCTCGGCAACTGCAAGGGTCCCTGCATCGGGGCGCAGAGCGAAGCCGAATATGGTGTGTTGGTCGATATGGTGGAGGCGGTGCTGAAAGGGGATCTGCGTCCTGTGCGCACCTACCTCGAAACGGAGATGGCGCGGGCTGCTGCCGAATTGAAATTCGAGGCGGCACAACGCTACAAATCCCGTATCGACGCACTGGATAACTATTCGAGCAAGTCGGTGATTGTGAGTGCAAAGATCGTTGATACGGATGTGTTCTCGCTGCTGACCGACGACGATGTGGCTTATTGTAACTTTGTACGTATCCGTCACGGGTCGATCGTCGGAGTTTCGACCGTGCGGCTGTCAACGGGTGTCGATACCGACGAGCGGGAGATGCTGACCCTTGCTATTCAGCACATTGTCGAGCACATTGCGGGCTCGTTGACGCGGGAGGTCATTGTGCCGTTCATGCCCTCAACGACGTTGCTTTTCGATGGGGTGGTCTTCACTGTACCCAAGCGAGGCGAGAAACTCGATTTGCTGGAATTTTCACGCAAGAGTGCGCGGATTTACCGTGCCGAGCAGTTGAAAAACCTTGAGATAAAGAATCCCGAACGACACACCGAACGGCTGATGAACGCCATGCAGAAAGAACTGCATACACCTGTGCAGCCGCGTCATATCGAGTGTTTCGACAACTCGAATTTGCAGGGCACACACCCCGTGGCTTCGTGTGTGGTGTTCCGCGATGGCAAACCTTCGCGCAAAGAGTATCGCCACTTCAATATCAAAACTGTGGTCGGGGCAGACGATTTCGCTTCCATGCGCGAGATCGTTTTTCGCCGTTACAGCCGTCTGTTAGTCGAGAAGGAGGAGCTGCCCGACCTGATTATTGTCGATGGCGGCAAAGGACAGTTGTCGAGTGCCTATGCCGTGCTGTGTGACTTGGGACTTGAAAAAAGAGTGCCTATTGTGGGGCTGGCAAAGCGTATCGAGGAGATCTTTTTCCCGAACGATCCGATGCCCTACTACCTGAGCCGCACGGGCGAGCCACTGAAGGTGGTCTGCCATATTCGCGACGAGGCGCATCGCTTCGGCATCACTTTCCACAGACAGAAACGTAGCAATGACTTTATAGATAGTGAATTGAACCACATAGAGGGCGTGGGGGAGAAGACCGTGCAAACGCTGCTACAACACTTCAAAACGGTGGCGAAGATCAAGACCGCTTCGGCGGAAGAACTTGTGCCGCTGATCGGTGAGGCGAAAACGAGTAAAATAAAAGCGTTTTTCGAGCAGGAGAGAGCCACGTAGATCTGCACTGAAGGGAAAGATACAAATCTGCCGAGAGATTGCAGGATCATATCGCGTCATGCTGAATGAAAAGTACCCGCTCCTCGAGCCTGTCTGCGTCGCAAGGTCACTCGCTCAATTTTACACGATCCTCGAGCCTGTCGAGAGGTCGCAGACAGAATGCACGATCCTCGAGC
>JAVXCD010000159.1:0-4726 GCA_036659655.1 Alistipes sp. | reverse complement strand
GAAAACAAACAGGCGACCTCTCGACAAGCTCGAGGATCGAAAACAAACAGGCGACCTCTCGACAAGCTCGAGGATCGTATGTGTATTTCGCCCTGATCCGCTTGATCCCCTATTATCCCGAATTTGTCCGGATATTAAAAAATCGTCTATAAAATATTGATTTTCAATATTTTATAGACGATTAGTAGCGGGAGAAGGACTCGAACCTTCGACCTTCGGGTTATGAGCCCGACGAGCTGCCAACTGCTCCATCCCGCGATATATTGTGATGTGTAAATATCTCGCTTTTGAGATCACAAAGATAATGCGAATTTTCGGTATTACCAAATTTATTTAAAAATAACTGTGTCGCTGCATTATTTTATGGCCTGTGCAACGATCTCCGACAGGTCTTTGACCTCTACTTGCGTGCCACGGCCAATGCCTTTTTTACATAGAGGACAGGCGGTTACAATGGTCGAGGCACCTGTGTTGGCCAACTCCTGTGCCACCGATTGAGCGATTTTTAACTGTTGTGCATCCGAGATGGCCGTATTGGCAACGGAAGAGCCGCAGCACAGCGCATTTTCGCGGGTGTGTTTGGGTTCGAGCAGGGTGCCGACAGCTTCGATGATAGCCCGCGGCTGGTCGTAGATGTGGCTGCCACGCCCTAATTCACAGGGGTCGTGATAGGTGTATTGTGCCTGCGAGTGTGTCAGATTCAGCCGATTCGAATGCAATAGACGCAGGATATATTCCGAATGGTGAAGTACCTCGATGCCGGGCAGGTTATACTCCTCGCGGAAAACCTTCAGGCAGATTGGGCACGAAGTCACCAAGGTTGTGATCCTGTGTTTGCGAAAAAGGTCGGTATTGTAGCGGATCATTTTCTGTGCGGAGTCTGTTTCGCCTGATAGTTTCAGGGGTCGTCCGCAGCATACGCCACCCTCTTTATCCGCCCACCAGACCTCTTCGCCCGCTGCGTTGAAAATCTTCGCCATCGCCATCAATGTACGGGGGGTGAGTAGGGTCATGCAGCCGGCGAAATACCCGACCTTACCGGTTCCCGTTGATCGGTCGAGACCTTTGAAATAGTCGTAGCGACGTTCATCGGGGATGTTCCGCATGGTATCGCGCGAATTTAGCCGGAGGGTATTCAGGTCTATGCCCACAGGACATTTCTCGGTACACCGTCCGCACATCAGGCAGTTGTTGGCCGTGGCGAGGCGCAGCATGTTGTAACGTCTGTCGCGCAAAAAGTAGACCGACTGTACGTCGTTGATTCCCAACTCCGTCTGCAACTGACAGGGATCAATACAGATGCCGCAGCGTGAGCAGGCCTCGATCTGGAAATTGTCGAACGAGCCTGCTTTCTCTGTCGACTTCAGTTGGTAGTGGCGCAGGAAGATCAGCGGGATTTCCGTGAAAATGTGCATGTAGCGGGAGAAGGGTAGGGCAAGGAAGAACACACCCAGACTGATTGAGTAGAACCACCAAGAGGCGGTCTCCATGTTCATCAGTACCACCACGTTGACTCGTTCTGAAAGAAATGCACCAATAGAGCCGGTGAGGAATCCACCTCCGCCATAGAGTGCGCAGGTGAGGCTTTCGGCCACCAAACGCGCCGGAAAAATAAACCACAAAGCCGACAATGCAATGCGGTCTCCCGGCACATGTTTCGTGGTGCGACGCATGCCCATGGCCTTCGACCACATGCGTTTACTCCACGCCAGTGCCACCCCCGACAGCACGAGCAGCAGCAGCAGATCCATCAGAAAATCGAAGAGGGGTTTGTGCTCCAGTCCCGTAGAAAAATATTTAAAGAATACGTGTCCCTGTACGGGCACATAGCGGAATCCGAGGTAGGCGACCGTCTCGATCCAGCCCACTGTGATGAGCAGGAACCAGCCGAAAGCGAGGCTCATGTGCATGAATCCCAGTAGGGGGTTGACCTTGAAGATCCGTCGGTGGAGCAGCGATTCGCGCACCACCTCCCAAATGGCAGACAGGGTTTTCCCGGTCGGCAACCCGAAAAGGATCGCCTTTTTATCGGTGGTTGGCAGTTGATAGAGCCACCGCCCGTATTTGGTCAGCAGCACAACGAACATAATGATCGTGCCGATCAGAAAAGGAATACAGAAATTTGCAAAAAAAGTCATTGTTAAGGCTCCTCAAAATTAATTAGAAATCACCTAATTTGCGCTTGATCAGCAATACCACACCGCGGGTATTGATACCGCGTGGGCATACCAGCCGACATTTGCCACAGAGCATACATTTATTCATCTCCTCGTAAGCACCCTGATACTCCCCGCGTCGCACCAGTGTGTGCACTTTGCGGAAATTGAAGTCGGTGAGGTTGCCCGCTGTACAGACGGCCGTGCAGGCTCCGCAGCCGATGCAGGTTTGCAGTTCCGGCATTTCGCGCAGGATCTCGTCGCTTTTACGCAAGTTATTGCGATCCACGTCGATGGCGCGCGGTTTACTGATGGCGTATCCCCAATTCACCGTTGCCATGTTGTCAATTGTTTAGATAATCGGCTACGGCTGTTGCAGCAGCCGTACCCTCGTTAAGTGTTTCGCCGACACTCTTGGGTGCCGTGCAGGCTCCCGCATAGAAAATGCCCTTGACCTTGCTTTTTATGTTGTCCAGAAACAGGTTTTTGGGAGCCATGAAGCCGCTGGGTGCAAGATCCAGCCCTGCTGTTTGGGCAAAGGTGACATTCGATTCGTTCGAGCACATACCCACCAATAGTACCAGCATATCGACACTCATGTGCAAGGGTCTGCCTGTTAAGGTGTCCTCGGCCTTGATCTGGATGCGTCCCTCGATGGTGGGGCTGGCCTCCGAGACCCGTCCGCGCAGGAAATGGATATTGTATTTTTGTTGCGCCTCGCGGTACATCTCCTCGTAGCCCGGTCCGAACATGCGAATGTCCATATAGAAATTGAACACATCGGCTTGGGGAAAGAGTTCTTTCATCTCCATGGCCTGCTTCACGCCTGTGATGCAGCACACTTTTGAGCAGTGGCGTTGGCAGACCTTTTCGTCGCGTGAGCCCACGCAATGCAGGAAAGCGATGCGTCGGGGATGAGAGCCGTTTTTCAGCACTACACGGTTCTCGTTGAACATCTGTTCGATGTCGGCCGAGGTGTAGACGTTGTCGTAGATTCCGTAGCCGTATTCCTCTTTGATGCGGGCATCGAAGAGGGTAAAGCCCGTGCAGACAACCACCGAATCGCAGGTCAATGTCCGTCCGTCGGAGAGGGTGACACGGCGGTCGGTGAACTGGTTGACTGTGGTGGAGGTCATGACCTCCACACCTGCCGATTTGATTTTACTCTTCAACTCCGTTAAGATCTCCGAAGCCGGCACAAACGAAGGAAACAGCACATGCCAGTTGCGGAGTTTCCCACCCAACTCCACCTCTGTTTCGATGATCAGGGGTTGGAGGCCGGCGTAGCTCAGGCGGAGTGCGGTTTGCATGCCTGCAATACCTCCACCGATGATGATCACTTTTTTGCTCATTGCTTTATATCATATATAGTGTCCTGTGCGCCGCAGTTGACAACGGCAGAGGTCGGTTTGCCGATAAATTTTCCGTTGCGGC
The DNA here is from genome assembly GCA_036659655.1 of Alistipes sp. Taxonomy (GTDB): domain Bacteria; phylum Bacteroidota; class Bacteroidia; order Bacteroidales; family Rikenellaceae; genus Alistipes. The sequence goes on along the minus strand of JAVXCD010000159.1, from coordinate 1,136 downwards.
CTAAATATTTGGCTGCCGGATCGTAATTGATGCCCATCTTGTCGAGCAATGGTTCCACATCCACTTGGTGCATCTGCATGCCCAACACCCAAGGATCGTAGCCCAGTACCAGTCCGGCCATCTCCTCGTAGGTTAGCACGGGGATGCCGTGACCATTTTCGCCGTAGGTCGTGCCCTCCATCTCGGCGATGGCATACTGCCATTTGTCGAGAAACATGGCACAGCCCGGACAGTTGGCCACGATGAAATCGGGTTTGTAGGGCGCCATGCTCTCCAGTTTCTTGTGTGAATTGGCAATCGAATAGCCGCGATTGGCCTGCACAAGGTAGTTGCGGAAGCCGAAGCCGCAGCAATGCCGGCGTTCGGGGTAATCCACACACTCGCCGCCCCACGACTCGATCATACCGGCCAATACATAGGGAAATTCCGAACCGCCGATGCCTGCCTTTGGAAAAATCTTGGCATAGTGACAACCGATGTGCTCCACCACCCGCAGCGGCTCGCCGGTGGCGGTATTCACCAACCTGTTTTTTGCTTTTCCCGCGATCTGCTCGCGGAAGTGAAACATCACGTCCGAGGTGTGTGCGATGCTTCGAGGCTTGCTGAACTCCCGTCCCGTGGCTTTGAACAGATTTTCACGCGTGCGCTCCTCCGTCTCCGGAAATTCGTGCCACGTGGCCAGAATCTCGCTGTACACACCGAACGAAGTGATGCACGACGAGACCAAATCTTGGTAGCCGGCTTCGGTCATCAGTGCAAACTGCCGTGCCACCACGGTCATAATGGTCTCCAGCGGCACAATGTCCGAATGATAGCCGATGCCCGTGCAGGAGGTGTGTAAAGGATCGTCCTTCAGATCCTTTCCCAGATCGTTGCGCAGAATATCCAGAAAAGCTTTTTCGCTTCCCGGGAAAAAATTCTGACGGATACAACTGCGCGCGTAATAATAGTGGTCGTCGGCAATATCCTTCTGGTAATCGCTCCAGCTTTGTCTTTTTATCATGGTTTAGAAACTGTTTGAATTTGTTACCGAAGTTATTTTAGCGCTATTTTAGAAGCTGTTTGAATTTGTTACCGAAGTTATTTTAGCGCTATTTTTGTTCCGGTTTTTGTTCTGTCAATCCGATTTTAGCAAG
>JAVXCD010000158.1:0-4764 GCA_036659655.1 Alistipes sp. | reverse complement strand
CGACAGTTTGATGGAGGAGGTGGCAGAGGCGGGTTGCCTGAAGATGTTGAAGTCAAAAATAAGATCGGCACCATACGAATAGAGCCTGTGCCACCGCTCACCCGCATTTGCCAACAGGCGGAATTGCGCAAAATCACCACCCAAGTTGAGCCGTATGCGTTTGAAATAGATGAGCGAAGGGATGCCGCCCTCAGGATACCACAGCGGGAATTGATAGTCCACGGATGCCGCGAGGTAGTTGTCGCTCTGAATGTCCTCCGACTTGAATCCGCGAGGTAGCAGGCGTGTGGATTTGTAGCCCAAGAACGACTGTCCATTGGGTAGTTTGTATCCGCCGAGCGATGTTTGGTAGGTGGCGGCGACGACAAGCGAATTGTGCCGAAAAAAACCGGGAGTATACACTTTGCCGTAGAATGAGATCAGGTCGCTGAAGTGGCTGTTGGCCGGATTGAAGGCGTAGTTTGCAGACACCACATAACCCCACGGCGACACGAAGTCACGATGAGCCGGGCGTACCAGATCCGAATAACCCACACCAAAGGAGAGCTTGTGCAGCCCTTTTTCGAACCCGATATGTTCGATGTTGGTGATGGTATGCGTCTGCTCGTCGTAATGGATCTTCCCCACATTGGCCACCAGCCCGTTCGAAAAATTCCAACCCGCCGAGAACGAGAGTTGCCGCGTGTGGTATCCTCGTTGGAATAGCAGCGGCAAGATCGCCGCAGTACCGATGGAGTAGTATTTATCTGGACTCGGACGCTGCTGATACTCCACTTTACCCGTTAAGGGATTGGTCTGCGCAATGGAATAAATCATCTGATTGCCACCGTACGCTCCGTCCAATTCCAGCTGCACGCCAAGTCCGAAATAGCGGAATCCTGTGCGTACAAGTGAGCCTTCAGCCCGATTCCAACCGTAGGAGATGTAGCCCTCGGTGTTCGACAACAGGTTTTGCGACACCACGGTCACCCCTAAATTGAGGTTGATATTGTGTTCGTCGATCAGTTCAAACGGATTCATGGCCACGGGCATCCAACTGTGGAAATTCACCAAATTAGGAAACTTCGCATAGCGTTTTGAGCGGTGCGTCTTGACCGAGGCAACCGAGTCGGCCGGAGTGTATTTCACCGTATCGAGGTTGACCACATCCCACCGTTTGCGCACCGGATTCACCAAATTCACAGGCAGTTTCGAGGGAGTGACCAGCTGCTGCAAGGAGTCTGCCGACTGCCGTGTCACGCGGTATCCGCGTCGATCGTAGGTAGTCATCAGCACGTTGTCTCCGGCCGGTGCCGGGTCGAACGAGCCGTAGGTCGAGGTCGACAGCCGGTACTCGCAACGCTTCAGCAGGTCGTAGCAGTGCACCTCATCTTTGCCTGAGGCGATCGAGCCGAAATAGAGTTTACCACCGGCTGCCCGCAGGTTGCTCAACGTAATGTAGGCTCCTTTAGTTTGAGCCGTTAATCCCTCCTGATCAATGCGTGCCAGCCACATACCCTCTTCATCGGTGACCAGCACGTAGAAGGCTATGGTCACCTCGTCCCAAGCAAGGCCGTGAATCTCCTTGTGGCGGGGAACCGGGAAACGAGTTTCCCTCCCTTTGCACGAAACAACCACCGAGTATTGTCCGTTGGGATTGTAGGCGACCCACGCTAATGTATCGTTACCGATCGTCGTAGGGTAGAGCACATTATGCTCCTTATGGTGGTAGGTGCGGGGGCGACCTTCGCTCAGATCCATGTAGCAAAGCTGCGAGTTGACCCGTTGCTCGAAGAGTTTGCTGCGACGATATTCCGTCCACCACACCCGCCCCTCACCAAGAGCCGGACGGGTCGAAACCGTACCGGTGTGACAGACAACGGTCTCGGTTCCTGTGCGGGTGTCGAGCCGCACAAAGCGTGAGGGGGTATCGTAATCGCTCTTGAGTACCAGCACCGTGGAGTCGTTCAGCGGCAGTGGTGACGAGTAGGTCGTATAATTTTTTTCGGGCAACGTGTTCAACGATACGGCACTCTCCTCCACCTGCGGCAACGTGTTCCAATGGCGTTGCAGCGTGCCGAAGGTTTCGTGGAACAATTTATCCACACTGGTCTTATAGAACTTCTTGAGCGCGATGCTCTCCGTGAAAACCAAATAGGGGTTGCGCGCGCCGTACCATGCAACTTTGTCCCAGATATTGGTGTCGAACCGCTCGTAAGCATACGAGCAGATCTGATAGCCAAGTTGGTAGTGGTCGGGCACATATTCCCGATAGGAACCGCAGAACCATTTGTCACCGTTGCGCTGGCGGTTGGCGATGTTACCCAATGCACGATAGCCCATTGAGAAACTCGGTTGCAAGCCTCGTCCGAACGACGACATATTCGTCTCCGACATCACGGCATCGCCCTCCATCGTCCAAATCGACAGGTATAACAGCCCTAACGTCGAGCCCTGCTGGCCCAACAGATAACTCAACACCTTGATCAACCCGCGATTCAGGTTGTTATACTGCACAGCATGGCGGTATTCGTGCGCCACCAACTGCTTGTACCACGGCATGGAGTAACCATCTACGGCGGGCGAAGTCAGAAACTCCACCCGCTTGGGCAGCCACATTACCAGACCGTTGGAACGGAAATTTTCGGGGTGCATCACAAAGGGAATGCGCATGGCCGAGTGGCTGAATCCGTAGCCGATGTCGGGCTTCACCACCTCGATGTAACGCAACGTGCGACGGGCAATGTCGGCGACCGTATCGGGGTAGATCATCCGCACATCGGGGGTGCGAATGACACTCCACTTCAACGACGCGGGATCGGAACCCCACGTGTAATACTGTGCTAATACACTGTGCGTCGAGCACAGGGTAAAAAGCGCAAAAACGGTAGATAGTATCCTTTTCAACTTCACGCGCCTGCTTTTTTACAACGATACCCACTTTTAGTGAGGATCTCGACAATTCGATCGCGGTGGTCGCCCTGTATAATGATTTCGCCCTGCTTGGCTGTGCCGCCACCACCACATTTGGTCTTCAGCACGCGCGACAAAGCGACCAACTCCTCTTCCGTGCCGACAAACCCTTTCACCAGCGTCACCACCTTACCAGCCCGCTGCTTGCGATCAAGCCACACCCGCAAATCCTGCTGTGAGGGAGCCGGCGCGGGGGTTATCCCTTGCTCTTCCTGTTTGTATGCAAAGTCGGGATTGGTGGAAAACACCATCCCCAGTCGCTCTTTCCAGTCGTTTGCCATAATTGTTAAATAATGTAAAAAGCTGTTTTAAATTTATTAATCTCGTTCTTTTCTCCCCAATTTTCGTCCTATAAATCCTTATTTAGCCCGCTAAAATCGGATTTACAGGACACAAATAGTGCCCAAATAACTTCGATGACAAATTCAAACAGTTTCTAAAAAAACGCACCTTATTTTGTACAAATGTAGCAAATTTATTATCTTTGTTAGCGTATGGCAGATAGAATAATAGAGAAACTGAAGAAATGGATTCCCTTTTCGAGTCCTGCAACCCTCGATAAGTTACCTCGTCCCATCCCCGTCACCTCGTCACAGCGACTGGTAAAGGTCTTCGTCGAAGGTTATGACGACGTGGCATTTTGGCGTGGCATCTTTGACCACTTCACCAATTCATATCTGCGTTTCGAGATCTCCGTCCCCACCCGTCCCGACCTACCCAAAGGCAAGAAGGTGCTCATGAGCATGATTCCCCGCTCCTCGGAGGAGTTGTTGCTCTGTGTCGACTCCGACTTCGACTACCTCTTCGAGGATCACACGCCGCAGTCACGGGAGGTCAATACGGCTCCTTTCATGTTCCACACCTACGCCTATGCCACCGAGAATTACTTGTGCTATGCCCCTTCGCTGCATAATGTGTGTGTGAGAGCAACAAAAAATGACACCCACATTTTCGATTTCGAAAAATTCATGTGCGAATATTCACGTGCGATCTATCCGCTGTTTCTGTGGTATTCTCATTCGGCACAATTAGCCTCGGAACATCAATTTACGCTGCTCGATTTCAAGGCCTCGGTACGCATCGGCTACCTCGAAGTGACCAACAACGGTGCCGATACCTTGGCGTGGCTGCGGCGGAATGTTGCCAAACGCGAACAGTCGTTACGCTTGATGTATCCTCAGTTGATCGCTCCGATGAAGGAGTTTGAAACCCGCATACAAGCGCGCGGACTGACACCCGAAAATGCCTATCTTTTTATGCAGGGTCATACCTTGATGGACAATGTGGTGTTGGTGGTGCTCAATACGGTCTGCGAGAAGTTGCGACAGATGTCTATTGCCACGATCATCGCCTCCAACAAACGGGGTACGGCACTCAAAAACGAGTTATCGAACTACACCAACTCCCTGCGCTCAATCCGCGACGTGCTACTCGACAACGAGAACTACACCTCCAACCCATTTTATCAGCGGTTGCATCAGGACATAGCCACTTACATGGAACGGACCATCCGTGCCATGATCGCCTCCGGGCAGTCTCTGCCGCCGGAAAAGATGAAATAAGGAGTCGATTGTAAATTTCGGCAAAGCACCCTTCACAAGTTTTTATCCTTGTAAAAAACAACTCCTTCACCGCCGTTTGGGACGGCTCGCAACGGGAGCGTGCTGATTGCCTTTGCGACCTCTCGACAAGCTCGAGGATCGTGTGTGTGTTTTACCCTGCCCTGCCTGCCGACTCGACGCTTTTTTGTCCGGCGGGGCGGTTTTTGTCCTTTTGACAAGACAAAAAATCTTTTTCGTTGTATAACAAATT
>JAVXCD010000157.1:0-4821 GCA_036659655.1 Alistipes sp. | reverse complement strand
CCTCGAGCCTGTCGAGAGGTCGCAAAGGTCAATCAGCACCGTACCTTTGCGACCTCTCGACAGGCTCGAGGATCGTGAACAAAAATAGCTTTCAAATAACTTGGGTAACAAATTCAAACAGCGCATAACGTTGGGGGCAACTAAAATTTGTAGGATACTGAGAGGTAGAACGAGCGGGGATAGGCGTAGGTGCGTCGGCTGTCGAAGGGGGTGTAAACCGTAGCATCACCGCTTCGGTGACGACGCATGCGGACAGATTCATAACCATTGTAGACCATATCGCGATCGTTGAGTAAATTTTTCAACATCAGAGAAATCGTCAGGCGCGACCGGTCGAAATAGAACGATTTGAATAGAGAGGCATCGAGCGTAAAGGCATCATTCAGACGCTCTTGTACGGTAAACAGATCGAATATCTCTTGTGACAAGGCCGCTTGTTTGGCCACACGTGCCGTGCGACGCAAAGCCATGGGCTCGACATAGCGCAAACCCACGTAATTGGCCGTGACACGGAATCCCCAGCCCGATGCTGCAAAATAGCTCACTTCGGCACTGCCTGCCACCTGCGGAGTGCCGCCGATCTTACAACCGCCCATATAACTTTCGGCCGCAGCATCCACTACACTATTATCAACATCCGAATAGACCGATACCCGCGGATTTTGCGCATAAGTATAACGCCCGGCCGAGGCTGCCAGCGCGATATTCCATCGATAGGTCAAGCGGATTTTTGCCGCCGCCTCCAGCCCATAGCAGCGTGTGCCGATTCCCTCGACTACTCGGTCACAGAACGTCGCGGAGAGGTCGTCGAAAGAGCGTCGTGTACGGGTTTCGTCGCGCGAAGAGGTCACAAAAGCGGCCAGACGCAGATCCACCACACGCCCCGTGTAGTTGTAGGTTAGTTCTGCGGCATAGAGTTTCCGCGTGACGGGCGTATCGATCGTGCGGTTGTTGTATTGCGGTTGCAGAAAGAGATCGGCATAGGCTGGAGCGAGTGCCCCCGCCAGAAAAGCCACCTCAAGGTAACTGCGTGGCGAAAAAGACCAACCCGCCACGGCTTTCACTGTGTAGGGCGTAAATCGGAGTGTTGCCGAACGGCCATAAGATTGCACACCGGGGAACAGTTCTTTCTCGAAGTTTCCCGTGCGGCGGATCGTCTCATCGCGCACCTCCACACCTACGTCCAATTTGAATCGGTCGGCTCGGTATTGCACCAAAGCCATCACACCCAGAGTGTTGCCTGTCAGTTCGTAGTCGTAACCAAAACGATCGCCCGTGTCAATCCGTCGATTTGGATCCCGCAGGTTGTTTTGCAATTTATTGCCATAGGTGTCGTCGTCAATAAGGTATTGGTCCAAATCGATTCTCGGTTTTCCGCCCAGCAGATCCCTCATTTGTTTATAATTGCGACTTCCCGTGTGCCGAAACCGCGCCCCATAGCAGAGCGATAGGCGGTCGCTGAAGCGAGTCATGAAGTCCGCGGCAAAGTGTAGGTTGCAGATGCGCTCCACCCGGTCCTCCACCGCATAAATAGTTGCATCGCCTGCTCGCCTGTTTTTCAGATAGAGCCCATCCCAGTCGATCTGCGTATAGCGCGTGTCGTTGTTGCGCCAGACCCATTCCGTCTCTTTGTCGCCCGTGTAACTGGGCAAATAGCGGTAGTTGTCGGGCATGGGAGTCGCTGCACCATACCATCCCAAGGCACTGTATTTTTCCGTTCCGACCTCCGCACCCAACGAGGCGGAGAGATGGGTGGAAAGAGAGAGTTGAGCCTCGTAAGTCACCACGGCCAGTGGCACGAAGTCCCGCCTTACGTGGGCATTGCGCACCTTGCCTTGCTGAAATCCCCACGAGGGGTTGTAGAGCCGATCTCCCGTCAGCAAAAATGCTTCGTCGCTCGTTGCCGAACGCATACCCCGCATCGAGGGTGGCAGGATCAGCAGAAATGACAGCGCGTGACGGTCGTTAAAACGTTTTGTAGCCCGCAGATTCACCGACACGGAGTGGGTGAAAACCCCCTCTATGTGCATGTCACGCCCGGTGCGGGCATGGATAGCTGCCACCATATTCCAACCCCGTCCGTAGGTCTCGGAAAGAGATATCTTTGCACCGGACAAATAGTTGCGATCGGTGAAATTGACCGCAGCATAACGGGATGAGAGGGGCGTGTCGGACGTAAAATCCATCTCTCGGATGCCATTTGTGAGCCCGATATGTTGTGCCGTTGTCTTCAGCCCCGCTTGCCGACGTTCGCGGATCAACAACGATCGCAAAGCGGTGAAATAGCGCGACGACACCTCTAATCCGTTGACCGTCACTGCGCGCAAGGCATACTCCTGCCCGCGACGTTTGAAGGCCGTGAACGACAGATTGTAGTCGGTAAGCGTGGAAAACAGATCCTCAGCAGATTGGACGGCACGGTAAAAAAGAGCCGTGTCGGTGGGTATGACCGGTGCATACTCCTCCGACACGGCTGCGTAAGGATAATATTCGTTATCGGGAATTTGTGCTGCCACCTCGCCACCTGTCAGCATCAGAGACAGTAGGCACAAGACCCCGAATTTTGTCATGTGAAGAGAGCGTTAGATGCGCTTCAGCACGTCGGTCAGCAACTCCCAAAATTTCGAAACTGTCGCGATCTCCAACCGCTCATCGGGCGAATGTACGCCACGCAAAGTCGGGCCGAACGACACCATCTCCAACTCAGGATACTTCTCCAGAAAAAGCCCGCACTCCAACCCTGCATGGATCGCACGCACCTTGGGTTCGGTGGCAAACAGTCGTTTGTAACTCTCGACAGTCACCGCCAGCAGTTTCGATTCGGGGTTGGGAGCCCAGCCGGGGTAGCCGTCCGAATGGGCTACGTCGGCACCCGCCAGCGCAAACACCGACTCCACCATCTGCATGACATAGGTCTTGGCACTCTCCACCGAGGAACGTTGCGACGAGGTCACCACAATGCGTGAATCGCTCTCGAACTTCACCGAGGCGAGGTTGGTCGAAGTTTCCACCAACCCCGGTACCGCAAACGACATGGCCGTCACGCCGTTGGGTACCCCCACCAAAGCGTAGATCAAACCGGCCTGTGTCTTTGCATCGAGTACCGTATCGACCGAGGGCATCTCGTTGAGTGTGATTTTGAAATTTGGCTCCCTCAACTTAAATTCGGCAGCCATATCCGTGGCAAAGAGGTTGAAATGTTTCTGAAATTCATTTTTGAAACGCGTGGGAATGCCGAAAATCGCATAGGCCTCACGCGGAATGGCATTGCGCAGGTTTCCTCCGCAGAAATAACTGAGTTTCAACTCGAAACTCTGCATTCCATCCCACAGCAGACGTGCCACTGTTTTGTTGGAGTTGACACGACCTTTGTCAATATCATCTCCCGAATGCCCGCCTTGCAGATCGGAGACATCCACACGATAAAATGTATAGTTTTTCGGTGCCGGCTCGTTGATGTAGTGGAATGTGGCGATGGTGTCGATACCGCCCGAACAGCCGATAAACAACTCTCCCTCATCCTCCGAATCAAGGTTGATGAGGTAGGTGCCTTTCAGCATCCCCTCGCCCAACTCAAAGGCGCCTGTCAGCCCCGTCTCCTCGTCGACGGTGAACAGCGCCTCGACAGCCCCATGCTCCACCGCGGGATCGATCAACACAGCCAATGCCGCCGCCATGCCAATGCCACAGTCGGCACCCAGCGTCGTGCCTTCGGCTTTGACCCATCCGTTTTCGATTTTGGTGCGGATCGCATCCTTCTCGAAATTGAACTCCACATCCGAATTTTTCTCGCAAACCATGTCCATGTGCGATTGCAGTATGACGGCAGGCAGGGATTCACACCCCGGAGTTGCCGGCTTGCGCATCACCACATTACCTATATTATCTTTTTGATAATCAATATGATGTTGTTTTGCAAACTGTACTAAAAAATCAATTATTTTCCCCTCTTTTTTCGAAGGACGCGGCACACGTGTGATGGCATCGAACTGCTCCCACACGATTTTAGGTTCAAGAGTTGTGATTGCTGACATAGTCATTAAGAGTTTATTTTATGCAAAATTATAAAAATTACAATTTATTCCTAACTTTGTCTCCATAAAAATTTCAAACTATGCAATTTAGAGTTGGTCACGGATACGATGTTCATGCCCTCAAAGAGGGACTTCAGTTGGTTTTGGGAGGGGTGAAAATTGCACATTCCAAAGGCTGTGTTGCTCACTCGGACGGAGATGTGGTGATCCATGCCCTCTGCGATGCGCTGTTAGGAGCGGCAGCCTTGGGGGACATCGGACTGCATTTCCCCGATACTTCGAACGAATTCAAGGGCATCGACTCGAAAATTCTGCTGCGCAAGGTCACCGAATTGTTGCGTGTACAACGATATGAAATTAACAACGTAGACTGCACTATCTCGATGCAGCAGCCCAAACTGCGCCCCCATATTGATCAGATGCGTGCGGCTTTGGCGGCGACGATGAATCTTGCCATAGACCAAGTGTCGGTCAAGGCCACCACCACCGAACATCTGGGGTTCGAAGGGCGCGAAGAAGGGGTCTCAGCGACAGCCATTGTCTTGATTGCTAAGGGATAATGTGGGTGACTGTCCAACGAGATTACGGTGAACCATCCCTTCTGAAAAAGTGTCATTCCAAACAGTCTCTGTCTGTTATCTTGAGTGGCAGTGACGGACTTGGTTTTTAGATGCTTCGCATGACAAAAAATCGATCCTCGAGCTTGTCGAGAGGGCGCAAAGATCTCAGTTCACGATCCTCGAGCTTGTCGAGAGGTCGCAAAGGTAATCAGCATCATGACCTTGCG
>JAVXCD010000156.1:0-4852 GCA_036659655.1 Alistipes sp. | reverse complement strand
ACACGCATTAACCTTTGCGACCTCTCGACAAGCTCGAGGATCGGGAATGATGTTTTCAGTGTACCTTGCGACCTCTCGACAGGCTCGAGGATCGTGAACATTTCCTGTTTGAGACAAGCGGGAACCTATCACCGACAAGAATGACGGCGAAATCCACACGAACACAATGCAAAAAAAACCTCTCTTTTTCCAAAGAGAGGTTGCTGTATTATTTCGGTCGGAAATAGATTTGAAGCGGCACGCCCGAAAAATCCCAATGTTCGCGCAAATGATTCTCCAAGAATCGGCGGTAAGGATCGCGAATATATTGCGGCAGGTTGACAAAAAATGCAAACTGCGGCGTGGGCGTGGGTAATTGTGTGATATACTTGATTTTGATGTATTTACCCTTGGTTGCCGGTGGCGGATAATTTTCGATAATCGGCAACAGAAATTCGTTCAACTCGGAGGTGGCAACACGACGTTTTCGCGATTGGAACACGCGAATAGCCGTTTGGAGCACATCGAGGATACGTTGCTTGCTGAGTGCCGAAGTGAAAAGGATCGGAATATCGTTAAACGGAGCCAACTTACTCTCTATAAATGCCGTCCACTCCTTCATGGTATTGCTGTCTTTTTCGATCAGATCCCATTTATTAACCACAATCACACAGCCTTTACGGTTGCGAACGATCAAATTATGGATGTTCAGATCCTGCGATTCGAGACCTTGTTGCGCATCGAGCATCAAGATACAAACGTCCGAATTTTCGATGGCACGAATTGAGCGCATGACCGAATAAAATTCAAGATCCTCCATGGTCTTGCCTTTCTTGCGCATACCCGCCGTATCGACCAGATAGAAATCCATGCCGAATTTATTGTAGCGCGTATGTATCGAATCGCGTGTTGTGCCCGCAATCGCTGTGACAATGTTGCGTTCCTGCCCCAACAAGGCGTTTGTCAACGACGATTTACCTACATTGGGACGACCCACGATGGTGATGCGGGGCAGATCCTCTTCGGTGTCCTCTCCCGTATCTTCGGGCAGTGCAGTCACGATGGCATCCATCAGTTCGCCCGTGCCGCTTCCGCTCATCGAGCTGATGCAGAAAGGTTCACCCAGTCCCAGCGAATAGAACTCGTGCGACGAATAAATCTGGTTGTTGTTGTCCACCTTGTTACAGATGAGAATGACCTTTTTCGAGGAGCGACGCAGGATGTCGCCCATCATCATATCAAGGTCGGTAATACCGGTCGAAACCTCCACCATGAAGAGGATCACATCCGCCTCATCAATGGCAAGCATCACCTGACGGCGAATTTCCTCCTCAAATATATCTTCCGAATTGACAATATAACCTCCGGTATCGATCACTGAAAATTCGCGTCCGTTCCAGTCGGTTTTACCGTAGTGACGGTCGCGGGTGGTTCCGGCCGTTGCATCTACAATGGCTTTACGCTCTCCGACCAATCGGTTGAACAGCGTGCTTTTGCCCACATTCGGGCGACCTACTATTGCTACTAAACTCATACTACTTGTTTTATGGGATGCAAAGATAGTGCAAATCAGCGAGGTAAAAAATTTTCTTTTTCAAAAACGCTAATTTTTATCCATTTTCGGGATCGCACAGGCAAATAAAGGCTCAAACGGGATTTCTTGTTGGTGGAAATACTCACACAACCCTCAAGTCTGGCGAGAGGTCGCAAAATCAACATGTAGCGTGATTTTGCGACCTCTCGCCAGATTTGAAGATCGACTATTACACCTCTTACAGCGTCGCCTTCGACTCGGCAACAGCCTCCGGATTGATCTTCTTGACCAGACCTTGGAGTACGGCGCCGGGGCCCAATTCCGTAAATTCGGACACCCCGTCGGCAACCATATTTTTCACGATATACGTCCAACGCACAGGGGCGGTCAGTTGCGCAATCAGATTGGCTTTGATGATCGCCGGATCGGTTTGCGGATTGGCATCCACATTCTGATAAATCGGGCATACAGGCGTTTGGAAAGGTGCTTCGTTGATCGCCTTTTCCAGTTCGCGCTTAGCGGGATCCATCAGCGGTGAGTGGAAAGCACCTCCCACAGGCAGGCGCAGAGCGCGACGCGCACCGGCTGCTTTTGCTTTTTCGCACGCGGCCTCCACCGCCTCCACAGCACCCGAAATAACAAGCTGTCCTGGGCAGTTGTAGTTTGCGGCAACAACCACGCCGTCCGTCGACTGACAAATTTCCTCTACGATCGAATCCTCCAAACCGAGAATCGCGGCCATGGTGCCGGGCTGCGCCTCACAAGCCGCCTGCATAGCCAAGGCACGCTTCGACACGAGTTTCAGACCATCCTCAAAAGAGAGTGCTCCGGCCACCACCAATGCCGAAAATTCGCCTAACGAGTGACCGGCAGCAGCGTCGGGTTTCACACCGAGAGCTTTCGCAAGGATCACCGAGTGGAGGAATACAGCCGGCTGTGTGACCTTCGTTTGCTTGAGTTGCTCGTCTGTGCCGTCAAACATAATATCCGTAATGCGGAAACCGAGAATTTCATTGGCTTTCTCGAAGAGTACTTTTGCTTCGGGAACATTCTGATAGAGATCCTTACCCATGCCTACGGCTTGAGCACCCTGACCGGGAAATACGTATGCGTGTTTCTTCATTTTAAATTTATTTTTTGTAATCCGCTGCAAAGATACGAAATAATTTCATATATTTGCACCGCATTGGTTCGCTACGGAGTGGGGTTTACACTCCGGCGATTAAATGGGAATGCCGTGTAAATCGGCAACAGTTCCCGCTGCTGTAAGTTCTACGAAGAGTGCAACTCTCTTAGCCACTGATCCATTGGGATTGGGAAGGCGTTGCTCTCGGAACGAGTCAGAAGACCTGCCTTGCTGCTCTCGAAACGAGAGCCTTTTACGGATTGCATCTGCGGAGAACGGAGCGGCCGAGGTCTGAGAGGATCTGTCGGGTCGAACTTGTTTTTGTAGATGTGAGTAAGGATAAAGGCTTCAACTTCGGGATTCGAGGTTGATTTTTTAATTTTATTAACATAACAAAAACAATGATGAAAAAACTTTTTTATTTTGCACTGGCTACACTTACATTTATCGCTTGTACCGACAACAAAGAGCCACAACAACCCACCATCGACCCGCCTACGAGTGAAACGATCAGCTTCGAGGAGTCGGAGAAGATGCTGAATATTGACGGTCAAGCCCTGAAATTAGGTGAAATATCCGTCGTCAGCGGTAAATCAACGGCGAAATTCCAACATGTATATTGGGCAAAGGATTACACCGAGGCCAACCAGATGAAGGACGAAAACGACCAACTTTACTTCGCAGCACCGCTCTTCTCGACGGCCGACGGCAATGCGTGGTTTTCCTCCTACTATTGCGACTGCACCATCTTTGGCGCACAATACGACGCTTGGGGTGGCATCATCCTCTCCTCAAATGCGAACACCACCCTCGCACCCGGCAAAGCCGGCATGGCAAATCAATTTGAAGCCTATGCCCACACCACACCCGAGAACACCACCTTTGCTGTCTGCTACGATGCTAAAAGTGCAGGAATGGCGATGAGTGCCGATTGCTGCTGGCCTCAAATCGACTTCACGTCGAAAGCTCGAGAGGTGAAAAATATCGCCTTGTGCAACTCCACGTGGACCTACGACCACTTCAAAGGCGCTTCAAAAGATAGTTATGCGGTAAAGATCATGGGCAAAAAAGACGGCAAAGAGACCGCCACGGTGGTGTGTCCTCTAATCGAGGGCGCAACCAAGGTCAACGACTGGAAAGTGTTCGACATTTCCGCCCTCGGTACGGTCGATCAACTCATTTTCACCGTGGTGAGCAGCGACCCCTATGCACCCTTCTATTTCTGCATGGACAATCTACTTTATAACCTATAACAAAATGATAACCATGAAAAAAATCTTTTATTTTACACTTGCTGCACTTGCGTTTGTAGCCTGTGCCGACGACACAGACCCCGAAATACCGGTCGTTGAGTACAACGTGATCTCGTTTGAATCCGCCGAGAAGATGATCGACATCCGTGGCGAGATGGTCAAATTAGGCGATCTGCAAATCAACGGTTATGCGACAGCCACACACCACAAGGTTTTCGCGGCCAAGAAGTATATGAATCAGGAAGATGCCACCGGCAGTTATTTCGACGATCTGCTGTTTGCCACACCTGATCAACACATTAAATTCGGCTCCTACTTCACCGACAATAAGAAAAGCTCGTGGGGTCCTGCCGATGTGTGGGGTGGATTTGCACTCTCGGCCAACTACGACAAAACCCCGGCTGCTGCCTCCGACTACTCCAAACAATTTGCTGTATGGTCAATGACCGGAGCCAACAACACCCCCACTTTTGCCATCTGCTACGACAACGGATATGGCGCATACCACTACCACACACCGAAGATCTCCTTCGATACTCCCCACACCGTAGCCTTTCTCTATCTGGCAAATGCCACCGTGACGGGACAGTACAAACCGGCAAAAGCGGATTTCAGTTTTGCGGTGAAGATCACAGGATTCCTTGGAGGAAAAGAGGGCAAATCCGTTGAGCAGGTGCTGATGACCAAAACAGCAACTTCCGACTGGGTAAAGGTCGATCTTTCGGGATTGGGCAAGGTGGATCTGCTCCAATTCAAAGTAATCAGCAACGATGCAATGGCTCCCACCTACTTCTGCGTAGACGAGATTTCGCTATTGAAAAACAAATAATAAAAAACTTGAGCCGCACTACTTAGAGATTAGTATTTGCTCAAATGAAGACCCCGCGCGGACTGCTTTCCGCGCGGGGTTTTCGTATCTCAAAATAGTTTGGCTCAAGCGGGATTTCTTGTTGGTGGATC
>JAVXCD010000155.1:0-4872 GCA_036659655.1 Alistipes sp. | reverse complement strand
GGTATTCTGTTTTCAAAGTCTTTGCGACCTCTCGACAAGCTCGAGGATCGGGTGTTCTGTTTTCAAAGTCTTTGCGACCTCTCGACAAGCGCGAGGATCGGGTATTCTGTTTTCAAAATCTTTGCGACCTCTCGACAGGCGCGAGGATCAGGTATGTTTCCAGCACCCCCACAACCTCTCGACAGGCGCGGGCGAAAACGGGGGCGAAAAGAACGAGATGAATAAATTCTTAAATCGTGCAAAACAACGTCACCAGAAACGGAACGCTGAAGTCAAGCAGACATCCATGAAACATCGAGACCACAACATACTCTTTGCCTACAGACTGTGTAATAATGGGAAGCGTGGTATCGAAAGTGGTAGCTCCACCGATGGAGATAGCAGCCAAAGGACCGCAATATTTAGCAACTACAGGTGCGAAGAGCAGCGTAAAGATCTCACGCAACACATTGGTTAACAATCCGATCGTACCGAGTTCCACACCCTTAAAATCGGCAATAAAGATGCTCGACAGCGAGTAGTAGCCAAAGCCCGCCCCCACAGCAAGGCCGTCGGTTACCGTGAGCGACTGCAAAAACAGCACCGCAACCATGCTCCCCAACAGCGTCCCGATGATGGTCATCAGCGGAAGCAGGGCAAGGCGCGGATTTAGCGTGCGGATTTGCTGCAAGATCGTGGTATCGTGTCCGAGGGTGATTCCCACGCAAAACATCAGTGCATAAAGCACATAGGTACTGAGCGACATCTCCATCGGCGAAAAAGGCAACAGATCGTAGAGTCCCACCACGCAGCCCACAATAAAAAAGCCAATGATAATCAGACTTCCCCTCATCGTGGCGTGGACTTAGATTTTACGTAGAGCCACAACAACCAAGACATCAGAATACTACCTGCCACGGAGAACCCGAAAATCACAAACGCACTCCGCCCCAAGGTGAGCATGCCACGCACCACTTCGGGATTGGAGCCCACCTCCACGCCCAACAGAAACAGCAGAGCCCAGACAATAAACAGAATCAGGCGGGAGACAAAACCGAGTTTATACTTCGACAGCAGCCTGCCCAGCACGATTCCCCCGATAATGACCGCAAAAATTTGCAGCATATTATTGTTTTTTGGTTGTTAATTTCTCAATTTGCTTTTCAGCCTCGGTCTGCAATGTGGCCGCCTGTTTTTCGGCCTGTTTCACCAGCAGGTCACCAGCCTTTTCAGCCGCAATTTTTCCGAGAGTTCCACTCGCCCCGTCCACTAATTTCGTCCGTTGCGCCTGTGCCGCCTCCACGAGTTTATCTCCGGCTTGCTTGGCTCCTTGCCGCAACTTATCTGACTGTTTCTTCACCTCTTCCCCCAGCGAAGTGCTACCGGTGAGTTTCTGTAATTCATGACTGAGGATGTCATGAACGGCCTCTTTCACGCCAAGCGTGATCTTCGGCGCAGAGAAGGTTCCACCAATTCCGACATTGATATTTTGCAACACGCCTGCACCCGCACCCTGCGGTAAAGCCACTTTCGCCGTGTAGTCGATGGTCTGGTCGAGACCTGTTGAGCCCGACATCGTGAGTTTGATTTTGCCCATCTTCAGATCGAAGGGCTGCGTGGCAATGCGCCCGTCGGCGATGATGAAGCGGATGGTTACGTCTTTGGCCTCAATCGTGCGTAGCGCATCATCGCCCAGTGTCTTGGCCAGCGCATCGAAAGCACCGATGTTTTGCACCCGAATATTGGCCGAACGGATCTCGCCCGTGGCATTGAGCGTCTGCACATCGGGGGACATTGTCTTGTCAAGAGCGGTCTTCAGTGCCAGATCCAGCGAATAGGTTCCTCCGATTTTTTCGAAAAGAGGCACCATTTTTTGTACCACATCTAATTCTTTAAACGTCTTGGCAAACGAGGCATTGTTCACATGAAAATCCAGATTCAGGTCGGGGCGTTGCGGATTTACAGCAGTCGAGTAACTTCCCGTCGCAGCGACAGAACCCCCAAAGAGATTCATGTCGAATTTTTCGATCGTTGCCGTGCCTGCGGCCATGCTCAGTTGTCCCACAAAGTTCGAAATGATCATTTTCTGAAACAGGATTTTGCGGAAGGTTGTATTCAACGAAAGATTCAACTCTTTGGGCACCTTCAGCGCAACCATCGGCTCCGCGGTCTCGGTCTCGGCAGAAGTCTCTGCAACTGCCGGAGTTGCCGGTGTGGGCATCTGCGCCATGATTTCATTCAGATCGAGCACCTCCGACTTCACATACAGACGACCCGACAGCACACCGTTATTGAGCAGGTAACTGATATAATTGGTGAGTTGTCCGTTTGCCACGATCTCGCTTTTGCCGATACCGATGCCCAGTTCGCCGAGGGTCATCACCGAGGGGGTGATGGTGGCGGCAGCACGACGAATGCGCACCTCCGGCAGCCCCTTGAATTTCGCACGCATCTGCTCAATCACAAATTGTCCCGTAGCATCTATGTTCTGATATTGCTGCTTATCGATGTCGGACATGCAACCGGCCATTTTCACATCGGCGATAATCAAACCACTCAGGTTCAGATTCTCAGGCAGCGGATAGACCTCCTTGATCGCACCCAGATCGACCTTGCCTTTCGCCATCGCGCGGAAAGTGGGATCACTCACCAAGTTGGTCGCATGGAGTGTCGCCGAGAAGGCATTGCCCGCGATCCTCAGCCCGAATTTGGACACGTCGATCACGGTCTGATCCATTTTACCACCACCGTTAGCAACACGAGCCGTAATATTAATGTCGGAAACGGCATTGGGCAGGGAGGAGTACTTAAACGAACCTTCATGAACGGCCAACTTCATCTCGAAATTCGGCACAACATCCTTGGTCATCAAGCCTTTTGCCCACACCGAAAGAGTCAACTTCCCATCGGCCGTCAGGTCCCGGAAATCTTTGGTGTAGAACGTGGGTATCAACGACAGAATATCTTTGAACCGCACCGCATCGCAGCCGGCCGTAATGTTCATGTCGACCGCCGCATCCTGCAACGCCACCCAGCCATCCAGCGATAACTCGATCTCGTTGAGCCGCAGAATATTATTGGAAAAGGTGAATTTGTTGTTCGCCAAATCGGCATTCACCACGGCATTCAACTGTGCATTCGCATCATGGAGCAGGGTCACTCCGCGCGAACGAAGATACATCTGCTCGGCAGTCAGTTTCACCGTCAAGTCGGTTTGCAGAGCCGAGAGGTTGCCTCGCATCCGCAAATCGGCAGGCGACGTGGCAAAAACAATCTTCGCCGTATCGTCCACATAGCGGATCGTTGCATCATTCATGCGGACATCCTCAATCGACAAGCGAAACGACGAGGGTTTCTCATTCGCCTGTGCCGTGTCGTCCTCGGTCTTCATCACATCCCAGTTCGCGGTGCCATCTGCCAATTTATGCGCACGCAGCGAGGGTTCCGAGAGGATCACTTTCGTAACCTCAAATCCTTCATCCCCAAACAACGACATCACATCCACCACCACAGAAATGCGCGGTGCCGACAGCAGCGTATCCCCGGAAAATTGATCTATACCAATCAACGTCAAGCCTTTCAGCTCGACCGACGCGTTGGGAAAATGACGTAACAAACTGATGTCGAGGTCCTCGAAATCGAACTTAGCACGGAGCATTCCATTGGCCTCCTTCTTCACGATCGCATCGATCTTGCCCTTGAACACCATCGGAAGCACCCATGCCGAGATCAACACCACGGCGAGGAAAATAAGGATAATTTTGACTGACTTTTTCATATTAAGCAATGCAAAAAATGATTGAACCATTTGATCATCGAACTTCAAAATAGTTCATTGAATTTTAAAAACTGTTTGAATTGGTTACCGCAGTTATTGGAAAACTATTTTTGTTCCTGTTGATGAATAAATTTAAAACAGTTTCTTATTTTGTTATGATAAATCTAAAAACCGAGGTCTCCACCTCTGCAAATCCCATGCGCCGATAGAGCCTGTGTGCCGCCTCACGCGTAGCCTTCGAGGTGAGTGTCACACTCGCCACGCCAGCATTCGTGGCCGCCGCGAGAGCCGCACGCACCAGTTGTTCGCCGATGCCGCTGCCGCGCTGTGAAGCATCCACCACCACATCTTCGATCCACGCCTTGCGTCCCGACGGCACGGCATACCACACCAATGTCAGCACACCGACAATTGCACCATCGCATTCCGCAGCGAAAAGCACCGAATTTTCAGCCGCCACTACGTCTCGTAACTCCTCGACTTTCGGTGCACAACCGTGCGATGAGAGTTGCGGCATCAGCCGTGCAAAAGCCTCAACAAGGCTCTCCGTCACCGCATGCACCCGAATAATCTTGACTGACATGAACTTTATCTGTTTTTCCTTGCACAAAATTAATAAATTTAAACAATTTCAAAGAGTTTCTTAGGTATGTTGTTATTGTTTTCCCCATAAATGCATTTGTTTTTCAATTCAATTTTGCGACTACTTATCTACAACTGTTTTTGTGGCAGCTATCTTCTTGTCAGCATACAAAACCACATCTTTTATTACTAATTTATGAATAGCTGAGATAAAGGTTTCCATAAACGTATAATTGGGTTGCTTACCCTGTGTTGGTAATGAAATATTTAGTTCATCGGCATCTTTTGCATAAAAGTTTCTCGAATAATCAAACTGTCCACAATGAGAAGCTTTATGAATTGCTGTTGTTACAAAAATAGAAGCCGCCTTTGGTAGCTTCTCTGTATGTACGACCGCAATATGGTCATCCCCACCATATTTGTAATTCCTGTATTTCGCAGACCCAAACATATCTATTGTGGTGGTATTATCCGAAAAAATAGTAACTTCATTCCCAATAAATGCTGAAACACCCACATCTGCTTCTCCTGCG
>JAVXCD010000154.1:0-4867 GCA_036659655.1 Alistipes sp. | reverse complement strand
GTCGAGAGGTCGCAAGGGTAATCAGCATCATGCCCCTGCGACCTCTCGACAAGCTCGAGGATCGTGAACTGTGTACTTTGCGACCTCTCGACAGGCTCGAGGAGCGTACATTGTGTTTCCAGTGTACTTTGCGACCTCTCGACAGGCTCGAGGATCGTGAACATTTCCTCTTTGAGCAAATCCCGATACGATCCTCGGGGCTAATTTATTCTTCCCACCGGGTTTTGCGCTTGATCCCATTTGGGCAATAAATCGCGATTCTACGGACATTAAAAAGCTGTTTTAAATTTATTCATCTCCTTCTTTTCGACTCGTTTCGCCCCTGTTTTTGTCCTGTAAATCCGATTTTAGCGAGCTAAATGAGGATTTATGGGAGGGAAAGAGCCGAAAAGAAGGAGATGAATAAATTTAAAACAGCTTCTTAATCTGACAATAGGTAGTCGGGCTAACCCGCTACACAAACGGAAGTTTCACCACCTCTGCTTTCACCAGTTTTTCGCGGATGACAATGGCGATTTCCGTACCGGCCTTCGCCTGCTCGCTCGTCACATATCCCAGACCAAAACCGATCTTCATGCAAGGCGACATGGTGCCTGAGGTGACCTCTCCGATGGGGGTACCGTCCAGTGAGGCAATCTGATAGCCGTGACGCGGAATACCGCGCTCGATCATCTTGAATCCGACTAATTTGCGTTTTACGCCTTCCGCTTTGAGTTTCTCCATGTAAGCGCGATCGATAAAATCCTTGCCTTCGACAAACTTCGTGATCCAACCCAACCCCGCCTCAATGGGAGAGGTCGTGTCGCTGATGTCGTTGCCATAGAGACAAAAACCCTTCTCCAAACGCAGCGTGTCACGCGCACCCAAGCCGATGTTCTTCAGTCCGAATTCTTCGCCCGCTTTCCAAAGAGCTTCCCAGAGTTTCTCTCCGTCGGCATTGTCCGCATAGATCTCACAACCGCCCGCACCGGTATAGCCTGTGATCGAGAGGATGACCGAGCAACCTGCCACCTTCATTTTCCGGAACGTGTAGTACTCCATGTTCTCCACCTGCTCGTCGCACATCTTCTGCACGATCTTCATTGCCAGAGGACCCTGTACCGCCAATTGGCAAATCTCCTCCGAAGCATTGTAGAGTTCTTTGCCATGTCCGGCCTCCATGCCGAAGGCTTTGCCCTGCTCACAGATGTTTTTCCAATCTTTGTCAATGTTCGCTGCATTGACGCAGAGCAGGTAGGTTTCGGCATCCACACGATAGACCAAGAAGTCATCCACAATGCCGCCTTTTCCGTTGGGCATGCAGGTGTACTGCACTTTGCCGTCGGAGAGTTTCGACACGTCGTTGGTGGTGATGTGTTGCAACAGAGCCAACGCCTTAGCTCCTTTCACCCAGATTTCGCCCATATGGCTCACGTCAAAAACGCCTGCGCCCTCGCGGACGGTCAGATGCTCGTCGGTGATGCCCGAAAATTCGATAGGCATATTATATCCCGCAAATTCGGCCATCTTGGCTCCTGCGGCAATATGATACTTTGTAAAAACGGTTGTTTTCATGTTTTATAATTTTTTGTTGGTTGCTTAGAAACTATTTGAATTTGTTACCGAAAAGGACAAGATGAATAAATTTAAAACAACTTCTTATCTATTCTCTGCGCTTTACACCCAGACGGGGGCAGCGGTGAAACTCCTTTTCGCGATCAAACAAGTAGCGATAAGTGGTGTGCATCTTGTGGCGCGTGGCGCACACATAACTCTCGATCATGCGGTTCATCACGGGATTGAAATCCCCAATCCACGCAAATTCGATGGTCTTATAGTGGTTGCGCTCGGTGCGCAGGTAACTGTCCAAAATAAAGCGCATCAAACCCGACTCCACCCCTTTGCCGTGAAATTCGGGCGTGATACCGAAAATAATACCGAAGATGCGGTCACATTTTTTGCTCACTTTCAGATCCCACATCAGGCGTAACTTCTGCCACAGCCCGAACTTGCCGTTGAATTTGCCAATCAGACGGTTCAAGTCGGGTACCATGATGAAGAACCCGATCGGTTCGTCGTTGAAGTAGGCATAAAAGATCAACTCCGGATCAATAATGGGCTTCATCGTGTTCATCAACTTCATCGCCTCCTCTTGCGACATGGGTTTCACGCCCGAAAACAGCGACCACGCCTTGTTGTAGATGATACGGAAACTCTCGGCATCCTCCTCCAAATTGTGCATATTGATGGGGCGAAAGTGATAACCCGGTGTGGAAAAAACCCGTTTGGCACGCTCGTAGACCATGGTATTTACATCGTCGTCGTAGATGCGCCACAGGTAGGTATTCTGGTTGAAATAGTTCTTAAAACCGTAATTCTCGAACAGTTCTTTGTAGTAGGGCGGGTTGTAAGGATTCTCATACAAGGGTTGAAATTCGTAGCCCTCGACCAACAGTCCCCACCACGCATCGCGATTCCCAAAGTTGATAGGTCCGTCCATCGCCTCCATGCCACGGCTGGCAAGCCACATCCGAGCGGCATCGAAGAGCATCGTAGCCACCTCCTGCTCGTTGATTGACTCATAAAATCCGCAGCCACCGGTGAGTTGATCCTCCAATTTCGCACGTTCGTGGTTGTAGAAGGCGGCGATGCGCCCCACAACCGCGCCTTCGGCATTGCAGACGATCCAGCGGATGGCCTCTCCGTCGGTAAATTGCTCGTTGCGAGCA
This sequence comes from Alistipes sp., assembly GCA_036659655.1. Lineage (GTDB taxonomy): Bacteria > Bacteroidota > Bacteroidia > Bacteroidales > Rikenellaceae > Alistipes. The sequence goes on along the minus strand of JAVXCD010000154.1, from coordinate 2,159 downwards.
GGGTCGAATACGGCCGCTATGGTGTCGTCTGTCGGGCAAACCCAGTTGCGGTTACCCCGATAGATCTTCTTGGGCAGGTTGAGCCACTCCTGTTCCAGCGAAGTGGAGGTGACCTCTCGAAGAATATATTTATCTGAATCCATTTATAATGTGAATTAAGGTTTGAATTAAAGATCGTGTCATTCCTGACTTTATGTGAGACATCTATTATCTATTTCAGGTGTAAACTCATTCATTTTCAATCCTCTTTCTCCGGGAACCGACACTCGTCGCACAAACAGAGACCGCTTAGGGGTTTTGCCGGGCAAAGAGGAGGAACAAGACAAAGAGCGTCGCAAAGCAAAAATTATCGGACAAAAAAATGCAGCGCCTTATATAAAAACAGGTTCTTTGTGTAGCAAAGATATTCTTTTTTTCTTATTTTTGTGTAAACTAAACGGTGAATTATGCGTAGAACACCCCTCCAACTGTAAATTTGCATGTGTAGCGAGTTTGTCGGCAGGAAATTAGCCGAAGAGAGAATCGAAAAAATAATAATTATTCCTAATAAATCATTTTTTAGTTACAATCTATCATAAAAAAACACTATATTTGTAATAAGATTATAAACGATTAACTATAAAACCACTTAAAACTTTCAAACATTATGAATGTAACGACATTAATGACGGAATTAGAGCGCAAACACCCCGGCGAGAGCGAATACTTGCAGGCTGTGCGTGAGGTATTGGAGTCTATCGAGACGATTTACAACAAACACCCCGAATTTGAAAAGGCTAAAATCGTCGAGCGGATCGTCGAGCCGGATCGTATCTTCACATTCCGCGTAACATGGGTTGACGACAAAAACGAGGTACAGACCAACATCGGTTACCGCGTACAGTTCAACAGCGCTATCGGCCCTTACAAAGGCGGTCTGCGTTTCCACAAAGCTGTCAATCCTTCGATGCTGAAGTTCCTCGGCTTTGAGCAAACTTTCAAAAATGCACTTACGACACTCCCTATGGGCGGTGCAAAGGGCGGTTCCGACTTCGATCCTATCGGCAAGTCCGATGCTGAGATCATGCGTTTCTGCCAAGCATTCATGCTCGAATTGTGGCACAATATCGGTGTTGACACCGACATTCCCGCAGGTGACGTGGGCGTAGGTGGCCGCGAGATCGGCTTCATGAACGGCATGTTCCAGAAATTATCGCGTCAGTATCACACGGGTGTCATGACCGGCAAAGGTCAGACTTGGGGCGGCTCCATCCTTCGCCCGGAGGCTACCGGCTTTGGTGCACTCTATTTCGTTCAACACATGCTCCAACTTGCAGGCAAGAACCTGAAAGGCTCTACGGTTGCTATTTCGGGCTTCGGCAACGTTGCTTGGGGTGCTGCCACAAAGGCTACTGAGTTGGGTGCTAAGGTGATCGCTGTTTCGGGTCCCGACGGTGTTGCTGTCATTCCTGCCGGCATGAACAGCGAGATGATCGCTTACATGCTCGAACTCCGCTCGTCGAACCGCAACGTGGTTGCTCCGATGGCCGACAAGTTCCCCGGTGTAACATTCACCGCAGGCAAAAAGGCTTGGAGCATCAAGTGCGACATCGCACTTCCTTGCGCATTCCAGAATGAGCTGAACGGCGACGACGCTGCTGAGTTGCTGAAAAACGGCACTTGGTGCTGCGCTGAGGTGTCAAACATGGGCTGTACTCCGGAAGCTATCCACGCGTTCCAGAAAGCAGGCATCCTGTTTGCTCCGGGCAAAGCGGTCAATGCAGGTGGTGTAGCAACCTCAGGTCTTGAGATGACTCAGAACTGTATGCACATCTCTTGGGCCGGTAAAGAGGTCGACGAGAAACTGCACTTCATCATGTCGAGCATCCACGAGGCTTGTGTGAAATTCGGCCAGCAGAGTGACGGACACATTGACTATGTCAAGGGTGCTAACATCGCAGGCTTCATGAAGGTTGCACAGGCTATGTTGGAGCAGGGCGTATTGTAATCCATCCAATAGCTTATTACTCACACGGGACGATCTATTTGATCGTCCCGTGTTTTTTATGGACAAATGTAAAAAATGTGTACGATCCTCGAGCCTGTCGAGAGGTCGCAGGGGCACGATGTACGATCCTCGAGCCTGTCGAGAGGTCGCAAGGTCAATCAGTAACCGTGCC
>JAVXCD010000153.1:0-4886 GCA_036659655.1 Alistipes sp. | reverse complement strand
TCGAGGATCGGGAACTTTCAAGTGATTTTGCGACCTCTCGACAAGCTCGAGGATCGTAAAATTTCAGCTCTTTCGCTGTCGTTCAGTATGACACGACATGTTAGAGTATCATTTTTTCGACTTATTTTCACAGTCTATTCTTGCGAGAATGGATGGCAACAACACGAGACTGTTATATTATTAACAATTTTTGGTACATTCCGTAATAATTTTGTACCTTTACGTGCAATTTTGAAACAACACTTATACTAATCTCTAAATAGTTATGGCAAATACCAAACGTGAAAAGCTGTTTACCGAATTTCCCGCCACCTCGACCGAGCAGTGGGAAGCGGTCATCACAGCCGACCTGAAAGGTGCTGACTACGAGCGCAAATTAGTGTGGAAGACGGGCGAAGGATTCAACGTCCGTCCATACTACCGTGCCGAGAACCTTGCAGGTATTAAATTTTTGGACTCCCAAGCAGGGGAGTTTCCATACGTAAGGGGTACACACGCGCACAACCGCTGGCGTGTACACCAAACAATTACAGTTGAGTGCCCCAAAAAGGCAAATGCCGAGGCACTCGAAATCATGAATGCAGGTGTCAACTCCGTTGGCTTCTGTATCGCATCGGAGACATTCTCCGCTGCCGACCTCGATACCCTACTGAAGGGCATCTGCCTGACCTCCGTCGAGATCACCTTCTGCGGCTGCAAACTTGCAGACCTCGCCGAACTTGTGTTGGCGAAGATCGAGAAGGAAGATGTAGCAAAAGAGGATGTTCGCATCTGCTTCTGCATCGACCCTCTGGTGAAAAACCTCTCGCAAAAAGGTTCTTTCTGCTCCGGCAACGGAGAGAAGTGCATCGAGAAGATCGCCGCGCTGATCACGAAGGCCAAAGAGTACAAGCACATCCGTGTAGTGACCGTTTCGGGTCAGGTATTCGGCAATGCAGGCTCGACCATCGTCGAGGAGTTGGCTTTCACCCTCGCAGCAGGTCACGACTACCTCGTGCGTCTGATGGAGACTGGGCTGAGTATTGATGAGGCGGCTCGCAAGATCCGTTTCTCGGTCGGCATCACCTCGAACTACTTCATGGAAATCGCCAAAATCCGTGCCGCACGCATGTTGTGGGCTAACATCGTGAAGGCGTATGCTCCTGCAAAGGATTGCACCTGCAAGATGTTCATCCACGCCGTCACTTCGACTTGGAACCAGACGGTCTACGATCCTTATGTGAATCAACTCCGTGGCACCACCGAAGCTATGTCGGCCGCACTGGCCGGCGTTCATTCGCTGGAGGTCACTCCGCTGAACACCCCCTTCGAAGCTCCCAGCGAGTTCTCGAAGCGTATCGCCCGCAACGTGGAACTGCTGCTCAAACATGAAGCACATTTCGATCAGGTGGTCGATCCCGCAGGTGGCTCCTACTACATTGAGAATTTGACGCAGAGCATTGCCGATCAAACTTGGAAACTCTTCCGTGAGGTCGAGGAAAAGGGTGGCTATACGGAGGCTTTCAAAGCAGGTTTCATCGTCGAGAAGGTACAAGCATCGGCGGCAGCCAAAGACAAGAACATGGCTACACGCCGTCAGATTCTGCTTGGCTCGAACCAATATCCTAACCCCACAGAGGTGGCCGGTGACAACATCACCGAGCAGGCCGTTACGCGTCAAAGCGGGGACAACGTACTCGTACCCTACCGCGGTGCGATGGCTTTCGAGGCGATGCGTCTACACGTAGACCGCAGCGGCAAGAACCCGAAAGCCTTCATGCTCACCTGTGGCAGTCTGTCGATGGCTCGCGCCCGTTCGCAGTTCTCCAGCAACTTCTTCGGCTGTGCCGGCATCAAGACGTTGGACAACACCTTCTTCAACTCGGTTGAAGAGGGCGCAAAAGCAGCCTTGGAATCGAAAGCCCAAATCGTAGTGGTCTGCGCAAGCGACGACGACTACGCCGTAGTTGTGCCCCAAGTAAAAGCGTTGCTTGCAGGCAAGGCGATCCTTGTGGTAGCAGGAGCACCTGCATGCGCACCTGAGTTAGAGGCACAAGGCATCACGAATTTCATCAACGTGAAGAGCAATGTACTCGAAACACTGAAGTTCTACCTTAAAGAGATGGGGATTTAATTATGAGAGCAAAATTTTCAGAATTATCATACGCAAGAGGCACACAGAAAAGCTGCTGCGCCTCGAAGAGTTGCGGACAAGTTGAACCGTGGCTCACAGCCGAACAGATTCCCGTCAAAGGCAGTTACTCGGCTGAAGATTTAGCGGGCATGGAGCACCTGAACTATGCGGCAGGTCTGGCTCCGTTCCTTCGCGGTCCTTATTCCACGATGTATGTGATGCGCCCATGGACAGTACGCCAGTATGCGGGTTTCTCAACCGCAGAAGAGTCCAACGCATTCTATCGTCGTAACCTCGCTGCCGGTCAGAAAGGTCTGTCGGTAGCATTTGACTTGGCCACACACCGCGGCTACGATGCAGATCATCCGCGCGTGGTGGGTGACGTGGGCAAGGCCGGCGTTTCGATCTGCTCGGTGGAGGATATGAAGGTGCTTTTCAATGGCATTCCGCTCGACAAGATGTCGGTGTCGATGACCATGAACGGTGCGGTACTTCCTATTCTTGCCTTCTACATCGTCACCGGTTTGGAGCAGGGTTGCACCCTCGACCAACTGGCCGGTACGATCCAGAACGACATTCTCAAGGAGTTCATGGTTCGTAACACCTATATTTACCCTCCGAAGTTCTCGATGAAGATTATCGCCGATATTTTCGAATACACGGCGAAGAATATGCCGAAGTTCAACTCGATCTCTATCTCCGGCTACCACATGCAGGAGGCCGGAGCAACCAACGATATTGAGCTCGCTTACACCCTCGCCGACGGCTTGGAGTACCTGCGTGCCGGTATCAATGCAGGCATGTCGATCGATACCTTCGCACCCCGTCTGTCGTTCTTCTGGGCCATCGGCATGAATCATTTCATGGAGATCGCCAAGATGCGTGCAGGGCGTATGTTGTGGGCAAAGATTGTGAAACAATTCGATCCCAAGAATCCTAAATCACTCGCTCTGCGTACCCACTGCCAGACTTCCGGCTGGTCGCTCACCGAGCAGGATCCTTATAACAACATCGCACGTACGGGCATCGAGGCCATGGGCGCAGCATTAGGTCACACCCAGTCGTTGCACACCAACGCATTGGATGAGGCAATTGCCCTTCCCACCGATTTCTCGGCTCGTATTGCCCGCAACACCCAGATCTATATCCAAGAGGAGACCAGCATTTGCCGTGGGGTCGATCCTTGGGCTGGTTCCTATTATGTGGAGTCTCTGACTCAGGAGATTGCCGACAAAGCATGGAAACTCATCGAAGAGGTCGAAAAACTCGGCGGTATGGCCAAGGCCATCGAGACGGGTATTCCGAAAATGCGTATCGAGGAGGCTTCGGCTCGCAAACAGGCTCGTATCGACTCCGACATCGAGAAGATCATCGGTCTGAATGAGTACCGTCTGGCGAAAGAGGCTCCGATCGACATTCTCGCCGTGGATAACTCCGCAGTGCGCGAAAGCCAGATCAAGCGTCTGCACGAGTTGCGCGCCAATCGCAACGAAGCTGCCGTGAAAGCAGCTCTCGAAGCCATTACGGCCTGTGTGAAGAGTGGCAAGGGCAACCTGCTGGAGTTGGCTATTGAGGCCGCAAAACAGCGTGCATCACTGGGCGAGATCTCAGATGCCTGCGAGGTTGTCGTAGGTCGCTACAAAGCAATTATTCGTTCAATTTCAGGAGTTTACAGTTCAGAAGTGAAAGCAGATAAATCATTCGAACACGCAAAAGAGTTGGCTATCCGTTTCGCAAAGAAAGAGGGTCGTCAACCGCGCATCATGGTTGCCAAACTCGGACAGGACGGTCACGACCGCGGTGCGAAGGTTGTTGCAACGGGTTATGCGGACATCGGTTTTGATGTCGATATGGGTCCCCTGTTCCAGACTCCCGCCGAGGCTGCCAAGCAGGCTGTGGAGAACGACGTACACGTTGTAGGCGTATCATCGCTCGCAGCAGGTCACTTGACACTCGTTCCGCAGATTATCGCCGAGTTGAAGAAACTCGGTCGCGAGGATATCATTGTCATTGTTGGCGGTGTGATTCCTGCGCAGGACTACGATCAACTCTACAAAGACGGTGCTGCGGCCATCTTCGGCCCCGGCACACCGATCGCAACTGCGGCTATCAAGATCCTTGAGATCCTGCTTGCCGAATAAAGTCTGATTCTCTTAAACAACAAATCCGAGCCTCAAAAGGCTCGGATTTGTTGTTTTTCAGGATTCCGCTAATCCCTGCTGACAAATAGGATATTCGGCGGCAGTTCTTGTTGGCGGATCGGTTTAGATTTATCTCAAACAGGAAACCTGCCCGATCCTCGAGCCTGTCGAGAGGTCGCAAAGATCTCTTGGAAATTCACGATCCTCGAGCTTGTCGAGAGGTCGCAAAGTCAACGGTTCACGATCCTCGAGCCTGTCGAGAGGTCGCAAGGTCACGGTGCTGATTGTCTTTGCGACCTCTCGACAGGCTCGAGGATCGAGTGGGATCGTGTACTGTATACTTTGCGACCTCTCGACAGGCTCGAGGATCGTGAATAATTTAATTGCAACTTAAACGTCTCATACGTCCGCATGGCAAAATCGCACTGCGAAAATTGCGGGGTTTGCGAAAAAGTTTGATTTTCCGTAAAGAAACGGGGACGGTTTGCTTGCAAACCCGCGCCAGTCGCCCGTTTTAGGAAAAGCAAATCTTTTTTGCCCGTCCATTTCCGCCGTGCGACGCTCTTCTGTCGGGGGTGCGGCGAACCGACGGGAAAACATATTTCTTTGTGCTTTTGTGTTGTCAAAAGGAC
>JAVXCD010000152.1:0-4883 GCA_036659655.1 Alistipes sp. | reverse complement strand
GTGTTTTCAAAGTGTTTGCGACCTCTCGACAGGCTCGAGGATCGTGGACTTTCAAGTGATTTTGCGACCTCTCGACAAGCTCGAGGATCGGGTGGAATTGCACGCAGTATCTTTGCGACCTCTCGACAAGCTCGAGGATCGTGAAATGTGTTTTCAAAGTGTTTGCGACCTCTCGACAAGCTCGAGGATCGTGATGTGTTGTCTTTGCGACCTCTCGACAGGCTCGAGGAGCGTGAATGCCGATTCGCAAAGTGGCCAAAAAAAAGATATTTTTCCGAACGAGATGTCGCTCTAAAAACTTGTTTTTATCTGACATGTGGACGCAACCCGTTCATGACTGGGGACAAACCGCACAACAACCTCTAAGTTTGGGGGTCGGATGTCAAATTCTTTTGCTACACGCAATCTCCTGCTTTTTTGGTTTTCTCACCGATTTTCCACATTGATCCTAAATAAAATGATTTTTGAGTTGTATTTTGTTTTGAATTTTGTATCTTTGAAAGACAAATACAGATGAATGAAAATGTTATTATTGTCTTTTTAAAATTTTAAAATAGATTGAATTCACCCTAAAAATCACTAAAATTTTTGAATTATGGAACAAGAAAAAACAAACACAACAAACACAACAAACATCACCATTCAGCAAGCTCCGTCCAACGGAATCGGAACTGCGGGTTTCGTGCTGGCTTTGATCGGTCTTTTCCTTAGTTGGATTCCGGTCCTTGGCTGGGTAATTTGGTTTTTAGGACTTCTGTTTTCATTCGTTGGGTTATTTAAGACACCCAAAGGCTTGTCTATTGCAGGATTGGTTATTTCGTTAATTGGCCTGATCATCTTGCTTGTGGTCGTTGGAAGCCTTATGGCTGCCCTTTAATTTCGCGTCTATCCCGACGGGGATATAAATTAAAACTCCTGATAATCAGATGATTATCAGGAGTTTTAATTAGTCGGGGTGACACGATTCGAACGTGCGACCACGCGCCCCCCAGACGCGTACTCTAACCGGGCTGAGCTACACCCCGTAGCTGTTTCGGAGTGCAAATATACTCTTTTTTTCCTATATAGGCACACTTCTACAAAGTTTTTTTCTACTTTTGTACATTATGAAGTATTTTACACGATTTATTCTCTTGTTTCTTGCACTCTCGTTCAGTGGGTGCGGTGGGGCTACACAGCTCTCTATGGCCGATTTTACGGTGGCGAAGTATGCGCCGCGCTATGCTGAGGGATTCGAAATTGTCGGCACCAAAAAAGGTGCGAGCACCCTGCTCAAGGTGCATAACCCGTGGCAGGGGGCGGGTGATGTAGAGCAGTTGCTGTTTATGGCTCGGGACGGTGAGCAGCCGCCCGTCGGATTCACCGGGCAGGTGGTGAAAGTTCCCATCCACCACGCCGTGTGTATGTCGTCGAGCCATGTGGCGATGTTCCAGTCCATCGATCGCATTCGCTGCGTGTCGGGGGTGTCGGGCATTGATTACATCTCCAATGCCTATGTGAATGCGCATCGAACCTGTGGGGAGGTGCGTGATGTTGGTTACGACACCAACCTGAATTTTGAACTATTGGTGACCACGCAACCCGATATTATCCTGCTTTACGGGGTGTCGGGCGAGAATACCGTGATCACCGGCAAACTCGCGGAGTTGGGGATTCCCTACATATATATAGGTGACTATGTCGAGGAGTCTCCCCTTGGCAAGGCGGAGTGGTTGATGACTGTTGCCGAGCTCACCGATAGCCGGGTAGAGGGTAAGGCTGTTTTCGACGGCATCTGTACCCGTTACAATGCTCTCTGTGAGTCTGTGCACCGCACGATCCGCCCGAAAGTGATGCTCAATACGCCCTATCGCGATACGTGGTTCATGCCCTCGACGAAGAGTTACATGGTGCGACTGATCGAAGATGCGGGAGGTGAATATATTTACAAAGAGAATACCTCTTCCACCTCTGTGCCCATTGATTTGGAGCAGGCCTATCTGCTGACACATGCCGCCGACTGTTGGATCAACGTGGGCGCTTTGAATACCCTTGATGAGTTGAAGGCTCAGAATCCCAAGTTTGCCGAAGCTCCCGTGGTTCGTGCGGGGCGTGTTTACAACAACAATCATAGGCAGACCCCGGCCGGAGGCAGTGATTTCTGGGAGTCGGGGGTAGTGGCACCCGATCGGGTACTCGACGACCTGATTCATATCTTCAACAGAGATAGTACCGAACTCTATTATTATAAGCAATTAAAATAGGCTTATGATGGGAAAAAGCGTATTTTTCTTTGTGAGATCGCGTTCGGTGATCCTTTTCTGCGGGCTGTCGGTGTTGCTGGCCGGACTCTTTGTCGCCGATCTGATGATTGGCTCTGCCGCATTTTCGGTGGGCGACATTTGGGCGGCTTTGACGGGTGGCGCGTGTGATCCTGCCGTGCGGGACATTGTGGTGAAGATCCGTCTGCTGAAAGCCGTCATGGCGATGCTGGCAGGTGCAGCATTGGCGGCGAGCGGCTTGCAGATGCAGACCTTGTTCCGCAATCCGCTGGCAGGGCCTTATGTGTTGGGTGTCAGTTCCGGCGCCGGTTTGGGCGTGGCATTGTTTCTGTTAGGCGCCCCCTTGTTGGGCGTGGCGGGACACTCCTTCGTGCAATCGTTGGGTGTGGCAGGTGCGGCGTGGATCGGGTCGGCACTTGTGCTGGCGGTCATCATGGTGCTCAGTCGCCGCATCAAAGAGATTATGGTCATCTTGATTTTGGGTATGATGTTCGGTTCGGGCATCAGTTCCATTGTCGAAATTCTGCAATATTTGAGCGATGAGACGGCTCTCAAATCGTTCGTGATCTGGACGATGGGGTCGCTGGGTAGCGTGACGGGCAGTCAGCTGACGATTATTCTCCCGGTCATCACCGCCGGGTTAGTGCTCTCCATTGCCGTGATTAAACCATTGAATCTCTTGCTGTTGGGTGAAAATTACGCCCGCACGATGGGGCTGCGTACCGCACGCTCGCGCACGCTGATCTTTCTCTCGACCGTGCTGTTGGCCGGTACGGTGACCGCTTTTTGCGGGCCTATCGGCTTTATCGGCTTGGCCGTGCCTCATCTGGCCCGCATGCTCTTTGCTACCGCCGACCACCGTGTGCTGATGCCCGGTTCGATGCTGATGGGGGGCGTGCTGCTACTTGTCTGTGATCTTATTTCAAAATCCCTGACCTTGCCGATCAACACCATCACTGCCCTCATGGGTATCCCGGTGGTGATTATCGTCGTTGTCCGTAACCGCACTATTTTCTGATGAGCATTTCCCTACGACATATCACACTTGGCTACGGCCGTCGCACGTTGTTAGACGACATCTCGGCCGACATCCCCACCGGCGCACTTACGGCTCTGCTGGGACGCAACGGCACCGGTAAAAGCACCTTGCTGCGGGCTGTGGCGGGGCTGAGTGACGTGGTGCGCGGCTCGATCGTGATCTGCGGGCAAGAACTCGCGGTGTTGAGCAACCTGCAACGGGCTTCGATCGTCAGTTTTGTCACTACTGATAAGGTGCGCATTGCTCACCTCACGTGCGAAGATGTGGTCTCGCTGGGGCGCGCCCCCTACACCAACTGGATTGGACACCTGCAACAGGGCGATCGCGTGCGGGTGGCTCGCGCACTGGAGCAGGTTGGCATGAGTTCATTTGCGAAGAAAACTATGGATCAGATGTCGGACGGCGAGTGTCAGCGCATCCTCATCGCTCGCGCCTTGGCGCAGGATACTCCTGTTATCCTGTTGGATGAGCCCACAGCATTCCTTGATCTGCCCAATCGCTACGAACTTTGCACGCTGCTGCGTCGGCTGGCACACGAGGAACATAAATGTATCTTCTTCTCGACCCACGATCTGGATATTGCGCTTTCGCTTTGTGACTCGATTGCCTTGATCGACCCGCCGCATTTGCATCACCTGCCCACCGATCGGATGATCGGTAGCGGTCATATTGAGCGGCTCTTTGCCAGCGAGAGCATCCTTTTTGACCCGGCAACACAGACTGTGCGATTGAAAAAATAAGATTTCAGCCCTGTAAAAGTGGGGTAGATGGAAACATTTGATAAAAGACTCCCTTTTTTTGGTGTTTTTTTTGCACAAGCAAGTTTTTTGTTTACCTTTGCACCGCTAAAGTATCCCGCAGGGGAGGAAAATAGCAATAGTAGGCCCATTCGTCTATCGGTTAGGACGCAAGATTTTCATTCTTGAAAGAGGAGTTCGACTCTCCTATGGGCTACAACGAAGATACATGCAAACGTCGGTGGTTGTGGAAGTTACAGGTCGTGACGACGGAGGTAAACATCGTATTTACGGGACGAGAATCGAATTAGGAGCGGACGCAAAAGTCTATCCGAAAGCAGTTACGGCTGTTGTAGCATGGTAAAATTTTAAAAGTAAAAATAAAAACATTCACAATTATGGCAAATCATAAGTCAGCAAAGAAGAGAATTCGTCAGACTTCAGTAAAGCGTGTTCACAACCGTCTCATGCACAAGACTGCTCGTAATGCCGTGAAAGCATTGCGTAGCACCACCGAAAAGAGCGCGGCCGAAGCATTGCTTCCCAAAGTAACCGCTATGTTGGATAAGTTGGCTAAACACAACATCATCCACAAGAACAAGTCGGCTAACTTGAAGAGTTCGCTCCAGATTCATACGAACCTGTTGTAGTCTGCGTCAAGCCTCAAGAGGGTTTCTAAGTTGAAAAATACTTAGAAACCCTCTTTTTTTTGCCTGTTTTGTGAGGATCTCTGGGTTTTTGGGCTTATTGGTCAAAAGATTGAGAAGCTGGGCTTAATGGTCAAAATGGTGCGTAAAAAACATCAACATTCGTTTAATAGTCAAAATGGTGCTTATATTTATCGTA
>JAVXCD010000151.1:0-4924 GCA_036659655.1 Alistipes sp. | reverse complement strand
AGAGGTCGCAAATATCAACGTGCGCAAGTCTACACGATCCTCGAGCCTGTCGAGAGGTCGCAAAGACAATTAGCACCGTGCCCTTGCGACCTCTCGACAAGCTCGAGGATCGGGAACTTTCAAGTGACTTTGCGACCTCTCGACAGGCTCGAGGATCGTATGATTTTTTTACCAGCCAGAAATCCCGTTTGATCCTGAATTATAGCCTTTTTAGGTCTGACCATTAAGCCAAAAAAATAAAGGCTCCCGCAAACGGAAACCTTTATTTTTTGAATGCAATTCAGAAGCTATTTCGCAGCCTCGACTGAAGCTTTGCGGAATTCCTTCATCAACTTGGAAATCTCCAAAGCCGATTTACGAGCACGAGTACCTGCTGCCTTGTTGCCTTTCTCTACTTGAGCTGCTGCATTCTCTGCGAATACCTCGAACTCTGCATTGATCTTTGATACTAAAGTTTTCATAACGTCTTTTGATATTTTGGGTTTGTTATCTTTGGCAAAGATATAAAAATAATCTAATTACCAATATCCAAATCCATAAATTTCATCACATTTTCAAGGTATTTCCGCAAGTTCATCTATTGCATTCTGCGTTTCATCCTCTAAATTGTCGAATTTGTTCACAAACCAATGTCGCGGAGCAGGACGTGCTATGGTCGTGGTTTAGAGCCTGTTTACGCCTAAAAAAAAATTCCTGCAAAAAAAATGCAGGAATTTACCAATTTGTATTGTGGAGCTGGCGGGAGTCGAACCCGCGTCCAAACAAGGAACCCAAAAGCTTTCTACACGTTTAGCCGACCATTTGATCCTTCTACTTGTGCCTGGCAGGCGGCGGCCGAACACAAGTCCCAGTCTCTAAATTTCGCACATCGATCGAGACCCTTCGATGCGCTATCTCTAAATTGATGATACCCCATATAAACAGCGGTTAAAGAGCGGAACCACCGTTTGGGATACTCGTCGCAAAGTCACCTGGGACTCCGCAATTAAGCCAATTTTCTTAGAAAATCAGGCAGCGAGTGAATAGCTGTTATTGCCATTTGAAATTTGAGCGTTGATATTTACGAGCCACCACACAATGCTCGACGTGCTTACAATCAAACTCTACCTGCTGTCAAAACCGGGCAGCCCCATGAAAGTTCTATTGAAAACTTCTACAAAGATAGTGCTTTTTTTGAAAAAACCGTCTATTTTTTGTATCTTTGAACGTTATTTACAAGTAAATCGATTATGAGCAATATAAATGTAGTAGAGTTAAGAAAAGTCATGATATATCATGCCGATGACCCGTTTGGCAGCGCTTCGGATGAACAATTGATTCGGCAAGGTGAGTTGGTGCTCTCCGATGTGAATTTCACGGTTGGAGAAGGTGAATTTGTCTACCTGATTGGTCGGGTGGGTAGCGGCAAAAGCACCTTTCTCAAAACCTTGTATGCTGAGGTGCAGCTGGTTGCCGGTGAGGGGTCGGTTGTTGGATTCGATCTGCGTACACTTCGACGCAAAGATGTCCCCTATTTGCGCCGTAAAATAGGTATTGTTTTTCAGGAACATCAATTGCTGACAGATCGTAATATCTTCCTAAATTTATATTATGTGATGAAGGCAACGGGCTGGACGGATGAGAGCGAAATTCGTCGTCGGATCGACGAGGTGCTACTGTTGGTCGGTCTTGAGGCTAAAAGTTATAAGATGCCGTTTGAACTCTCCGGAGGGGAGCAGCAGCGGCTGGTGATCGCCCGTGCGCTACTCAATGATCCGAAGTTGCTGCTGGCTGACGAACCTACGGGTAATTTGGATCCGATGACTGCCGACGACATCATGATTCTTTTTCGGAAAATAGCCCAGCGCGGCTGCACCGTGGTGATGTCCACACACAACACCTCACTTATTGAAAACTATCCTGCGCGCACGATTCTCTTTTCGCACGGAAAAATCCAAGAGGTGGATTTGGCGGAAAAAATGAGCGCAAAAGTGTAGTTTTGGCACTTGTATATTCGAGAAATTTTTGTATATTTGTACGATATTTAAGCAACATAAATTATTCCCATAATATTCGGTAGACCTCGGGGTTGCCGCGTTTGTGGATAAAGAGTCGTGACGACTTAAACATAACAATGAGTACAGAATCAGAAAACGTAAAAAAACACGAAGATGAATATTCGGCATCGAATATTCAGGTCTTGGAGGGTTTGGAGGCGGTGCGTAAACGCCCTGCAATGTATATCGGAGATATTGGCGAAAAGGGTCTCCATCACTTGGTATATGAGGTTATTGACAACTCGATTGACGAGGCGCTTGCCGGATATTGCTCCGATATAGATGTTATCATCAACGAAGATGACTCTGTGACAGTGAAAGATAACGGCCGCGGTATCCCCACTGATTTCCACGAGAAAGAGGGAAAATCGGCATTGGAGGTCGTGTTGACGGTGCTTCATGCCGGCGGTAAGTTTGATAAGGGCAGTTACAAGGTCTCCGGAGGTCTGCATGGTGTAGGTGTCTCGTGCGTCAACGCCCTGTCTAACCTGCTTGTTGCCGAGATTCACCGTGGTGGAAAAATATATAAGCAGTCTTATAGCAAAGGCGCTCCTATCACACAAGTGGAGATTGTAGGTGAATGTTCCGATCATGGTACGATCGTGACATTCCGTCCCGATGACACTATTTTCACGCTGACCACCGAATATAAATACGAGATTTTGGCCAGCCGTCTGCGTGAATTGGCATTCTTGAATAAGGGTATTCGCTTGAGCCTGATCGACAAACGGCACAAAGACGAGACGGGGGAGTGTCTCGGTGAGCATTTCCTCTCAACCGAGGGACTGAAGGAATTTGTCAAATATCTGGATGCTACGCGTGGAGAACCGCTGACGGAGAACGTGATCTATATCGATACCGAGAAAAATGGTGTTCCTGTGGAGGTGGCTATGCAGTACAACAATTCTTTTTCCGAGAATGTGCATTCTTACGTCAACAACATCAACACCATAGAGGGTGGTACGCACTTGACGGGTTTCCGTCGCGCACTCACTCGTACGTTGAAAAAATATGCGGATGATTCGGGCATGCTCACCAAGTTGAAGTTTGATATCAATGGAGACGACTTCCGTGAGGGCTTGACCGCGGTGATCTCGGTAAAGGTTGCCGAGCCACAATTCGAGGGTCAGACCAAGACTAAATTAGGTAATGACGATGTGTCGGCGGCTGTGGATCAAGCTGTTTCCATGGCATTAGGACATTATCTGGAGGAGAATCCTCGGGATGCCCGTTCCATTGTCCAGAAAGTTATTCTTGCTGCTACGGCTCGCCATGCTGCCCGCCATGCACGCGAAATGGTGCAACGTAAGACGGTGCTTTCGGGTGCGGGTCTTCCGGGTAAGTTGGCCGACTGCTCAAGCCGCGACCGTTCGATTGCCGAAATTTTCTTTGTCGAGGGTGATTCGGCAGGTGGCACCGCAAAGCAGGGCCGAGATCGTAATTTCCAAGCTATCATGCCACTGCGAGGTAAAATTCTGAATATCGAGAAGGCGCAGGAACATCGTATGTGGGAGAATGAGGAGATCAAGAATATGTTTACTGCACTGGGCGTGATGATCGGTACGGAGGAGGATAGCAAGGCCTTGAACATCGAGAAGCTTCGTTACGACAAGATCATCATCATGACCGATGCCGATGTCGACGGTAGCCATATCACAACACTTATGCTCACGTTCTTCTTCCGCAAGATGAAGGAGTTGATTGAGAACGGACATATTTACATTGCGACCCCACCGCTCTATTTGGTGAAGAAGGGCAAGTTGGAACGTTATTGCTGGACCGAGAAAGAGCGCGATGTCATCACGGCCGAGTTCGGTGCAAAGGGTACGCACATTCAGCGTTACAAAGGTCTTGGTGAGATGAATGAGCACCAGCTGTGGGAGACGACCATGAATCCCGATACGCGTATTCTGCGGCAGGTGACCATCGACAATGCTGCCGAGGCAGATCGTGTTTTCTCGATGCTGATGGGGGACGATGTGCCGCCACGTCGAGAGTTTATAGAGAAAAATGCGCATTACGCAAAAATTGACGCTTAGTAGTTGAAAAGGATTGTTCCCTCAAGGGCACAATCCTTTTCTTTATATAACAGCACCTTAAAACTTGATATTATGGATGTTACTGTCATAGGTGTCGCCGGTGGCACAGGTTCGGGGAAATCTACACTCGTGAAACGCCTGCAAGAGGCTTTCAAGGGAGATGACGTGGTGACTCTTTGCCACGACTATTATTACAAAGCACACCCCGAACTCTCCTACGAGGAGCGCACGAAACTCAACTACGATCATCCGCAGGCTTTCGACACGGATATGTTGGTCGAGCACATTCGCACATTGAAAAACAATGTGCCTATCGAGCATCCTGTTTATTCCTTTGTGGAACATAATCGGTTGCCGGAAACGGTGGTTGTGAAACCTTCGATGGTAATTATTGTGGACGGAATTTTGATCTTCGAGAACAAGCAGCTACGCGACCTGATGGACATCAAGGTCTATGTCGATACGGATGCCGACATCCGTCTGGCTCGCCGTATCATGCGGGATGTTTGCGAACGCGGCCGCACGATGCAGTCGGTCATTGCGCAATATACGGGTACGGTGAAACCCATGCACGAAGAGTTTGTGGAGCCCTCGAAGAAATATGCAGATGTGATTATTCCCGAAGGCGGTTTCAACTCGGTGGCCGTTGCCATGCTTATTCAGAATATTCGGTCGCTGATTGGTGGAAAATAAATAGCCCAAAAACGTTGAGAATGGGTTGAGGTCTGCACAGATCTCAACCCTATTTTTTTGATTTCTGCTGCAAAGAGGATTGATCTGTCAAACCCTCGCTTGCAAAACAATTCCCGATCCTCGAGCCTATTGAGAGGTCGCAAAGGCTAATCAATG
>JAVXCD010000150.1:0-4973 GCA_036659655.1 Alistipes sp. | reverse complement strand
CGTTTACATTGACCCCTATGGATGTTGAAAATTGGGTTATTGATGCCACTCCCCTTCAGACTTACACAGTTCCCTCCGCTATGGTTACAGCAGGATATATTCAGGAAACAGCACTGACGACTTATACCCAAGTAGGTTCAGTTGATCAGGCTTTGATGCTATTGCCACAGACGTTTGAAGCGAAAACAGCCGGTCTGGGTAATACCGGTGCATTCATATCTCTCAATTGCAAAATTTACCAATTGCTTGCGGATGGTGTAACGAAAGTTTATCTGAAAGGTTCTGAGACAGCGTATGCAATGCTTGAGATACCTATTTCAAGTAAGAACGAGCAAGTAGAAGTGTGGAAACGTTCTAATAAAGTGACTTACAACATCTTGATAGGTGATGGCACCTTGTTAGATCCAATCAGTTTCGAGACAACTGTTGAGGACTGGAACCCTGCTGAAGGTGGCACGATCAAGCAATAACAACCTTTGCTACAAAGCATAAGAAGCTGTTTTAAATTTATTAATCTCGTTCTTTTCGGCTCTTTTTGCCCCGGTTTCCGTCCTATAAATCCTCATTTAGCTCGCTAAAATCGGATTTACAGAACAAAAACAGGAACAAAAATACCTCTCAAATAACTTCGGTAACAAATTCAAACAGTTTCTAAAGAGTTTTTATACAGCCTATGGACGGTTGAATGTCTGTCCATAGGCACCAATACAACACATAACGCACCAAGTTATGACGAAAAAAGTCTATTTTTTATTGCCGTTTGCGCTGTTGATCCTGCTGACATCGTGCGACAAAAACATATCCGGTGAAAAGCCCCTCGACGGGCGAATTGAATTTACGACGGCCGCAGGTGGCGGGGAGGAGCAATCACCTGCCTATGCGGATGCGGCAACGCGGGGTGTAGAGATCGACAACGCCACGCTCCGGAATTTCAAGGTTTTTGCGTATTATACCCCCGGAGTCTTCAACGCAGCCACCTCGACTCCCAACTTTATGTACAACACCGAAGTGGCTAAATCGGGGAGCGCATGGCAATACGAACCGCTGATGTACTGGCCAAATAGCGGGAAACTCTCGTTTTTTGCCTATGCACCTGCTGCGACTCCCGGCCTTGAGATGTTGTCGACACCCACCACTCCGGGGCCGCCTAAGTTGACCTACACCGTTCCCGATCTGGCGACAGCTCAGTCTGATTTGCTGGTCGCCACGCCGCTGTATGATCAGACAGCGGCCAACGTGAACGGGGCACACAAATTGGTCATTCCCTTCAAACACGCACTCTCCTGCATCGTGTTTCAAGCGAAGATGACGGATGCGGCAACCTATCCGGTCAAGATCACAGGAATATCGATCGAATCGTTAGACAGCAAAGCGGACTACGTTTACAATGGATCTACTACACCGTGGGATCTGACAGCCTATGCGCCGCGAGGTCGAAGCTACTCCCTGACCACTGCGAATGCCGCATTGAAAGATGTGGATCTAAAGTCGCAGGTAGCGGACTACCTCACCGTATCGGCGGACAACGCACACCTGATGGTGTTGCCGCAACAAGTGGCTGATGCCACCGATCAGGTGTCGGTTCAGGTTGAACAATCCACTTCTCCGACCCCGAATAACTATACGGTCCGCGTGGCGTTATCAAAATTGATCCCCGGATCAAAATTGGAGGCCGGGAAACGATATGTCATTAAAATACTTGTTGCGACAGCATCGGCAGCAGCCACCTTGACCTGTACGGTCGAGCCTTGGGTCATTCGGACGGTGGATGTGCCGGAATTTAATTAAACGATTATGAAGAGAATAGTATCGCTATGCACCTTGTGTGTTGTGCTGATGGCTTGTCAACAGGATGATTTGGATGCTGACGGGCGAGGTCAAACACGGCTTACACTGAATCTGAATGCGGTGGAGAGTCTGATAGAGTCACGCGCCGTGTCGAGTGATCAGGAGGAGCAGATCATCCACAACGTTTATGTATTTATTTTTAATCAGGACGGATCAAAGGCTTTTTCAAAACTCTATGCCGATATCAATGTTGCGAACAGCACGACGCTCGCTGCGATAACATCAATCCCGGCCGGTGCGGCTAAAACCATCGTCGCCCTTGCGAACATAGACAACTCCATTGTCGATGTGACCGCCACGGAGTTGGATAAAATCACCACAAAAACGCAGTTGGAGGCGTTGACCTCCCGCATCAAAGGAACCTTTGTGGAGCGAGGTACTTCGTTCCTGATGTGCGGCATGCTCGAAAATGTCACCTTGGCGGGGTCAGCCAATACGATCACGATTCCCATGCATAGAATCGATGCGAAAATCCGATTCAACATCACCACACCCACCGGCGTGACCTTCACCCCTCAGGATTGGCGGGTTGTTGCTGTGCCCAAGACGGTCAGTGTGTTGCCCAACACGAAGACAGATCAATGCCCTGTGGCCGACTACTTTACTACCCAATGGTACAACTTCGAGGTGCAGAAGACACCCGGCGAGAATACCTTTGCCTTCTATGTGATGGAGAATAAAGTCAGCTCTTTGGAGGACATACCGGCTACCGGTACGCCGGAAGAGCAATATGCTTTACGGGAAAAAAGAAACAAAACTGCGGAGGGAAAGGATCTGACGTTTCGCTACGCAAGACCGACAGCTACTTATGTGGAATTGAGGGGCAACCTACAATACTCCTCAGGCGGCACTACGCCCATTTCGGCGGACGTTGTCTACACCATTCACCTCGGTGCCGTGGGCGGTGCTGTGAATGATTATAACAGTCTGCGCAACACGTTCTACACCTATAAAGTGACGATTAAATCCGTCGATAAAATTCTCACAGAGGTCTCCACCGGTGTGGAAGGCCGGCCGGGTGCCGAAGGCGATGTGGTGTTGGCACAATCCATCACAAGATGCGATGCTTACAACGAGGTCTTGTCCTTCCCCTTCAATCAGGCCGTGATTGATGCCGGGTTGACGTGGCAGGTGATCACACCCTTCTCCAATGGCGCAGAGGAGGCCGGGGCACCGCTACCGACCGATTATGAGTGGATACACTTCAATATATGCAATAAAACAGGCGGGGTTTACTCCCCGGATTTCGTCCCTTATTCGGGCGATCAGAAGGTGTATAGCAACGCGGAACTTGATCCGACAAATCCGGTGGCCACGTTGACCAAATACATGGCCGACATCGGCACTCCTAATCAAAAGATGCTGAATGTGAGGCAGCTGCTTGCGATACTGAAGCAGAGCAAGGTCGCATACGATGCCAAGGGTTCGCATTTGTTTGATACCAACGGGAATATCCGTGTTACAGCCTATCTGAACGATTATTATTACGAAACAAATCCGAATGACCCAAGTGAAACCGTCCAAAACGGATTGTGGAAAAAATTTGTCAACGAGAAAGAGCGCATGATCAACATCCTCTCAAGACTCACTCACAGTAAGGACGGCAAGAGTTCGAAATCCGAGGCTTTCCTCTCCATAAGGCAGGCTTCCATACAGACGATGTATAATAAGTTTTTGACGGGAACTAACTTCACCGCATGGGGCTTGCAGATGATTCAGGATACCAAACAACTTCCATTTGATACTGCTTCAGATACCAAAGTTTATCCCGATCCAAGCAACGGTCGCCTCAACTCAATCAACATGTGGCTGGCGACACCACACAATTGGTCGGATTATATCGAGCCGAAGACATGGCAAATGAAGCCGGCCTATGAAGTGGCGAAATACAAATGTTTGAGGCAGAATAGAGATATGAATGGCGATGGGAGGATTGATGAGGCGGAAGTGCAGTGGTGTCTGGCCAGCATCAATCAACTGACCGATATGTGGATTGGTGAAAGCTCCTACAACAACGATGCGCGACTCTATACATTGACAACGTGGAATAAATCTCATTGGTATGTCAGCAGCACGGTGACCGCGGGTCATTCAAATGATCCGGAGATCTTATGGTCAGCAGAAGGTTCGTCGGTAGGCCGATTGGGAGACAGGTCAACTCTTTATTATCGTTGTGTGCGCAATTTAGGATTGGATCCCAAGGCTGCCAAAGGGGTGATGCCCGATGATTTTGCCACCTACGATGCGACGACCCACACGATGAACTTGGATAAACTGGATGAAAAGTCCATTCGCGGATTCTCTACCGTAGGCGAATTGTCCGATCACACCGAACGAGATGTGCGTGGCTACAACAAACCGTGGAAACAATTTAAGGTACATACAGAAACACACGGTACTAATTTAACGTGGGAGCAGATCCGTACACGCTCACAACCCAATGGCGCAACTCCGGTATGCCCTCAGGGATGGCGTGTTCCCAATCAACGCGAGTTGTCACTGATGTATTCGCGTATGCCAAGAAATAGCACCACGTGGCCATTAAGCAATCAATTTTCACGCACAGGCTTTACTTTTGCAATAAACGATCGACCCGGATTTGCGGTGTCACAAAGTGGGTTGACTTTCTTTTTGTTAAATGGTGCCGGAACATCCGGTGGTGTGCGCTGTGTGCAGGATGTGATCCGATAATAGTTTTGTTGCGGTGTTTGCGGTGTTTGTGGTGTCACAAAAAGGGTCGACTTTCTATTTGTTAAATGGTGCCGGAACATCCGGTGGTGTGCGCTGTTTGCAGGATGTGATCCGATAATAGTTTTGTTGCGGTGTTTGCGGTGTTTGTGGTGTTGCGCCATCCAAAATTCCCAATAGCTGGTTGCTATTGGGAATTTTCTTTAGAGAGGGTGGCGGGGCGATGTACGATCCTCTAGCCTGTCGAGAGGTCGCAAAGACAACACGCACAAAACACAATTCACGATCCTCGAGCCTGTCGAGAGGTCGCAGGGACTTTGGATACACAATGTACGATCCTCGAGCTTGTCGAGAGGTCGCAGGGACTTTGGATACACAATGTACGATCCTCGAGCTTGTCGAGAGGTCGCAAAGTCCCTGTACTGATTACCCTTGCG
>JAVXCD010000149.1:0-4980 GCA_036659655.1 Alistipes sp. | reverse complement strand
GTTGATTGTCTTTGCGACCTCTCGACAAGCTCGAGGATCGTACATTGATTAGCCTTTGCGACCTCTCGACAGGCTCGAGGATCGGGAACAGACAAAAACGGAAGGGAATCTCACGATTGCCTTCCGCCCACGGAGGTTGCCCTCCTAAAACTACTAACCCAAACTTAAATAAATGAAGAAACCTCACTGGCCGGTTCTGCCGACGCAGTTGATCTATACAGTTACAAGGCGCATGCCAAAAAACAGGCTCAAACGAAATGTTCGAGCCTGTTAAATAGGATGCTATATGAAAGCGACTTATTCGAATATTCCCGTATAACTGCCGGGGGTCAACGCGTGAAGTTCCTCTTTCACACTCTCCGAGACCGCGAGGGTGTCGATGAATGCTGCGATTGACTCCTGTGTGATGTGGTGGTTGGTGCGGGTCAGGGCTTTGAGGGCTTCGTAGGGTTTGGGATAACCCTCACGGCGGAGGATTGTCTGGATGCCCTCGGAGACCACCGCCCAGTTATTGTCGAGGTCGCGTGCTAAGATGGCCGGGTTGAGTAGCAATTTGTTGAGCCCTTTCATCAACGATCGGAAGCCGATTACCGAATGAGCAATCGGCACGCCAATGTTGCGCAGTACCGTCGAATCGGTGAGGTCGCGTTGCAGGCGCGACACAGGAAGTTTCGAGGCAAGATGTTCATAGATGGCGTTGGCAAGGCCGAAATTACCTTCGGCATTTTCGAAGTCGATGGGGTTGACTTTGTGAGGCATAGCACTCGATCCGACCTCTCCGGCCTTGATCTGTTGTTTGAAATATTCCATCGAGATGTAGGTCCACAGGTCGCGACACAAGTCGATGAGGATGGTGTCGATGCGTTTCAGGTTGTCGAAAATGGCAGCAAGATTGTCGTAATGCTCAATCTGTGTAGTGTATTGCGAGCGACTGAGCCCCAATCGCTCGTTCACGAATCGGTTGGCAAAGGTCACCCAGTCCACCGCGGGATAGGCGGCATGATGGGCGTTGAAGTTGCCGGTGGCTCCGCCGAATTTTGCAGGAATCGCAATGTCGTGGAGCATGGCCAGTTGCTTTTCGAGACGCTCAACGTAGACCATAAACTCCTTGCCCAATACGGTGGGCGATGCGGGTTGTCCGTGTGTGCGGGCAAGCATGGGCACTTGCTTCCATTCGTCGGCAAAAGCGGCCAATTTATCGCGGATCTCCTCGATGGCCGGATAATACACGCCTTGCAACGCCTCTTTGAGTGTCAGCGGAATCGAGGTGTTGTTGATGTCCTGTGAGGTGAGCCCGAAGTGTACAAATTCTTGGTAATCGGACAATCCCAGCCCCTCCATCTTCTCTTTGAGAATGTATTCGATCGCCTTCACATCGTGGTTGGTGACCGCCTCGATCTCTTTGACCCGCACGGCATCGGCCGGCGAGAAATCGAGGTAGAGCGCACGCAGAGCCGAAAATTTGGTGTGATCCACCGCTTTAAGCTGCGGCAAGGGCAGTTCGCAAAGGGCAATAAAATACTCCACCTCCACGTGGATGCGGTAACGAATTAATGCCTGTTCGGAGAAATAATTCGCCAATTTTTCCGTTGTATTGCGGTAGCGTCCATCAATGGGTGAGATGGCTGTAAGATTGTTTAACATGGTAATAGAGGTCTGTGTTTTCGGCATCAAATTTACTGCTTTTAATTGAAATGCCCATAATTTTCCCTATCTTTGTGGAGTTATGAGCAATAAAAAACATTTTACGATGAACTTTTTAATGGCAATTATTGACGGCATCGTCTCGTTTGTTCGGCGTAATCCGCTTTTGTGTTTGATCCTCTTTGTTTTGGCTGTTGCCGCACCCTCCGTACTAAAGGGCATTGCGGTGTTCATTCTCTATTTTTTCCTTGGACTCATTCTCTTGGTGCTCATTTTTGCGTTCTCGTTTCGCTGGCGTATTTACAACATGCACAAGCAGATGAAAGAGCAAATGAAGAGTCAGGGTGGATTCCGAACCCCTTATCAGCAACCGGAAGAGACCGTAAAAGAGGGCGAAGTGAAGGTCTATGCGACACGCGAAACGGGTGAGAAACGAGTGAATAAGCATGTGGGCGACTATGTCGAATTTGAAGACGTAGAAGACAAAGACACCAAATAAAATGCAATTGTTAAAGTCGTTTGAACTGATAGGCAGTTACTTTATCTTGATGGGAAAGGTTTTTTCCCGTCCGGAGAAGATCGGCATCTATCGCAGACGCATCATCTACGAAATGGAGTCGCTGGGCTTCAATTCGATCGGGCTGACCGCCATCATCTCCATCTTCATCGGTGCGGTGATCACGCTCCAGATGTCGATCAACCTCCAATCACCCTTTATCCCCCGTTACATCATCGGCTATGCCACGCGCGAAACCATGATTCTGGAATTTTCTTCCACCGTGGTGGCTCTGATCCTTGCCGGCAAGGTGGGCTCGAACATCGCTTCGGAGATCGGCACCATGCGCATCACCGAGCAGATCGACGCACTCGAAATCATGGGCGTGAATTCGGCTTCCTATCTCATTCTGCCCAAAATTATTGCCGCTGTGCTGTTCTTTCCGTTTCTGACGCTGCTCAGCATCCTGATCGGCATCACGGGCGGCTACGGCATCTCCGTGCTCACGGGTATCATGATCCCCGCAGATTATGTTGAAGGGCTGCTCTTCGACTTCAAAACCTACTCCATCGTCTATTCGCTCATCAAAGCGTCTGTGTTTGCCTATATCATCACCTCTATCTCCGCATTTTACGGCTACTACGCCAAGGGGAACTCGCTCGAAGTGGGGGCTGCCTCAACACGCGCTGTGGTGGCCAGTTCGATTGTCATCATGATCTTCAACTTGATCCTGACCCAAATACTGCTGATATGATAAAGGCCGAACACATCGTAAAATCTTTCGACGGGCGGGTGATCCTCAACGATATTTCTATCGAATTCGAAACGGGGAAAACCAATCTGATTATCGGAAAAAGCGGCTCCGGAAAGACCGTGCTGCTGAAGTGTCTGGTTGGCCTGCACGAGGTCGATTCGGGGGATGTGCTCTACGATCAGATCAACTTCACACAACTGGGATTCATGGAGCGCAAAGCGATCCGCAAAGATGTCGGCATGATCTTCCAAGGGGGTGCCCTGCTGGATTCGTCGTCGGTGGAGGAGAACGTCAAGTTACCACTCGACTTATTCACCAATCAAAGCGAGGCGGAGAAGATGGAACGGGTGAACTTCTGTCTGCAACGCGTGCGCCTGACCGATGCCAACAACCTCTATCCTGCGGAGTTGAGCGGTGGTATGACCAAACGGGTTGCCATTGCACGCGCCATCGTGCTCAATCCCAAATACCTCTTCTGCGACGAGCCCAACTCAGGACTCGATCCCCAGACATCCATCGTCATCGACAACCTGATCCACGAGATCACCGAGGAGTATAACATCACCACTATCATCAACACCCACGACATGAACTCGGTGATGGAGATTGGCGAGAAGATTGTATATATATATGATGGTCACAAATGGTGGGAGGGGACCAAAGACGACATCCTCCATGCCGACAACCGCGAACTCAACGATTTTGTCTTCGCGTCGGCCATGGCCAAACGAGCCAAAAACGCAGTGAAATAGCAACCCGGCAAGAACGTTTGTTGCCGTGCGTAATTAAAAAATTTTAATTTTTATTTGCGTAATATATATAAAGTGTATACTTTTGTGCTGTGAAAAAAATAACGCAATTTTTATTAACAAATAATTCGAAAAATTATGTCAAAAATTAAGGTTGGTATCAACGGTTTCGGTCGTATCGGACGTTTGGTATTTCGTGCAGCCTGCAAGAATGCAGACACAGTAGAGGTGGTTGGTATCAATGACCTCATCCCGGTTGATTACATGGCTTATATGCTGAAGTATGATTCCGTACACGGGCGGTTCGATGGCACGGTTGAAGTGAAAGATGGCAAACTCGTTGTGAACGGCCATGCAATTCGCGTCACAGCAGAGAAAGATCCTGCACAACTCAAATGGAACGAGGTGGCTGCCGAGTACATTGTGGAGTCAACCGGTCTTTTCCTGACCAAAGAAAAAGCAGAGGCTCATCTCGCAGCCGGTGCTAAATATGTTGTTATGTCGGCTCCTTCGAAAGACGACACCCCGATGTTTGTTTGCGGTGTTAACTCCGCAGACTATGCCGGCCAGAAGATCGTTTCGAACGCATCTTGCACCACAAACTGCTTGGCTCCGATGGTGAAAGTGATCAACGACAACTTCGGTATCATCGAAGGTCTTATGACCACGGTTCACGCTTCTACCGCAACACAGAAAACCGTTGACGGACCTTCGATGAAGGACTGGCGCGGTGGCCGTGCGGCAGGTGGCAATATCATCCCCTCCACCACAGGTGCTGCAAAGGCTGTGGGCAAAGTAATTCCCGAACTGAATGGCAAATTGACCGGTATGGCATTCCGCGTTCCTACGCTGGACGTGTCGGTTGTCGACCTGACCTGCCGTCTGGAGAAGGGTGCTTCTTATGACGAAATCAAGGCTGTCATGAAGGCTGCTTCGGAGAGTGATCGTTTCAAAGGCATCATCGGCTACACGGAGGATGACGTGGTTTCTACGGATTTCACCAGCGATGCACGCACTTCGATTTTCGATGCAAAAGCCGGTATCGCTCTGAACGACAAATTTGTGAAATTGGTCGCTTGGTACGACAACGAGTGGGGCTATTCGAACAAAGTTGTTTTGCTGATCCAAAAGATGGCTGCCCACAACAACAAATAGTTGTTACGGATTTTTATAAATGCAATAAGAGGCTGATTAATCAGCCTCTTATTTTTTTGTGGGGTGAAGCTCCGATAGGGGCTGTTTTTTGGGGATTAAGCGGTGTGCGATCCTCGAGCCTGTCGAGAGGTCGCAAAGTACACAGTTCACGATCCTCGAGCTTGTCGAGAGGTCGCAAAGAC
>JAVXCD010000148.1:0-5011 GCA_036659655.1 Alistipes sp. | reverse complement strand
TCAAATACTCCTCATAAAGCAGATGCGGATCAAGGTGCTTCTTGCCCGAAAAATAACGGCTACAATCCTTACAAAACCAGCGCTGACACCCCCGCCAAACGCCCTTGCGGACCACATGAGTACCCCCGCAAGAAAAGCAACTTTTTACCCATTTTTATCATAAATGATGCAAAGTTATAAATTTCAGACGATTATGGCAATTTTAGGTCTCTTTTTGACCATTAAGCCTCTTGATCCGAATTTTGCTCAGAAAAGGGCAAAAAAATAAGGAAACACCGGATTGGGATCCTCATCCCTTTCCTTTGTCTCCTCAACCAACCTAAAACTACTAACCTTAAAAACCTACTGCAAAGATAAGGCGAAAGTTTTAATTATGCAAATTATTTAATAACTTTCTAAATAAATTTAACATTGTGGTAACATTGCCCACTACATCTCTCCTGCTTGATGTTGATTCGCTGTTAGATAGAATAATCGCTATTTCACTTCCTCATAGAGTGTTGTGATACGTGTGCACATCTCTTCCCAAGAAAATCGCTTCCGCTCTTCCTCGATGTTGATCCGAAATTGTTCGAGGGTGTTGCCCTGCGTCATGCGGTCGATGGCCTGCGCCACAGAGGATACATTCGGCTCACACACATACCCCACCTTGCCGTCGGGTACAATCTCGGACAATCCACCTACATTGCTCACAATCATCGGGAGGTGAAATTGATAAGCAATCTGTGTCACACCACTTTGTGTGGCTGTATGATAAGGCTGAACCACAAAATCACAAGCCGAAAAGTAGTATTTTACCTCTTCGTCCATGATGAAATAATCACGCAGAATCACTTCGTGTCGCAGTCCGTTCGCGTTGAGTTGTTGGATGTATTTCTCTTTCGGTGTGTAGAATTCACCTGCAACGATCAGTTTGTAATTGGATAAGCCACCTTCGTCCCGCAGTTTTGCCCACGCATCCAACAGCAAATCCAGCCCTTTGTAGTCGCGTATAAGTCCGAAGAAAAGCACGTAATGACGCTCCACATCAAGTCCGAGAGCCTTACAGGCCTCCACCCGATCCACGCGTTGTCCAAAATTTTCGAATAGCGGATGGGGTGAGAAAAATGCCGGTGCCGTCGTGTACTCCCCTAATTCGCGATGCACCTGTTCCGACATGTAGACAAATCCATCTACGGCGCGCAAGAAATAGCGATTGAACGATTTGTCGATCAGATGGTGTTCGTGGGGCTCCACATTGTCGATCTGACACAAGATCTTGGTGTGTCCGTTCTTGTGTGCCATGCGTGCAATCGTGCCGAAACACGGAGCCATAAATGGAGTCCAATATTTCAGCAACACAAAATCGGGACGTTCGCGTTGGATGCGCCGCCCGATTTTGATCCAGTTGAAAGGATTTACTGTATTTACACAACGTTCAATTTGTAGGTCGGCCGGCGCAGGAGTATTCACTGTCTGACTCTTTCCGGGAAACAGAAACGAGGGATACTGTACGGTGAATGTCTTTATATTCACCGTATTGCCACGTCGCTGAAAGGTGCGTGCCATGATCTCCATGATCGAAGCAAGCCCTCCCCGATAAGGATGTGCCGGACCCAAAATTGTTATTTTCATCTAACAAAGATAACCAAAATTCAGTATCGAAAAAACGAAAAAGGAAAAAATCCACAGAAATTCGCCTGAAAATTCGCTTCATGTTTCCTATTCCGCAACACTTTTATAGACAAATCCTTGGGCTTTTTGGCTCTCTGCCGCTGCGGACTGAAGCGCAAGATACTCCTTGCCGTAATCAATCATGTTTTGCAACTCCGTGCGGAAGGTGTCAAGGTGTTTCTCCTCTTCGGCTGTCAGATCCTGAAACATCTTATGAGAGACCGAGTCGCCGCTCTGTGCACAGCGGTGCGAGGCTTCGTTGTAACTGTTGATCGTGCCCTGCTCCAGTTGCATGGACAAGCGTAACATGTCTTTCACATCGGTAAGTTGCTTGACGTTGAATGAGGCATTCATGTCGACATCGCCTTGCAAAAAGAGAATGCGCTCGGAAAGCATCTCGATGTGGCGCATCTCTGCTATCGAAATTTCGCGCAGGATCTTCGACAGATACCCGTAACCGGCATCCTCAAAATGGATGTGAAAATACATGTATTGCAGTGACGTGGCAATCTCCTTGCCGACCGCATCGTTCAAAAGATCGATACTCTTCTGGTACTGATTTTGTGGTCTATTCTCCATACTAAAAAGGTTTTGAATAGCCTCTTGCAAATTTTATTCCACAACGCCCGAATGTGCCTGAAGGTTTTAGAAGCTGTTTGTCCTTCCGCACCATCTGTGCGGAAGCCATCTGTAGGTAATATTTCTTTCTGAACGACAGGGAAGGATCTTGAAATTCGTTGTATCGGGCTGTCTATTTGTATTTGCTCACCAGACCATCCACAAACGTGGTTTCCAAATAGGGCAGCACGAGACGGGGCGCGATGCCGCCGCTCAAGTAGAGCGTGTCGCTGCTGATGCGCAACATCTCCGGCGCAGGAATGGTGCCGAAAAGAAAGATAGATTGGGTTTGCGCATCCTCTTGCTTCCAGCTGCTGATCACGGGCTCACCGCAACCGGTGGCGACGAGAACACGGATGTGTGATTGTGTCAATTGGTTGTGTAATAGTACAATAGATTCTTTTTGACGCTCAAAAGCGCGCATGTTGGCTACGCCGGAGGTGCCGATTGCTACCGCGTAGCAGAGGGTAAAGCCCCATAGGATTTTATTGCTTGTTTTCATCGGTCGATTCTTTTAATTTGTTGTACAGATAGTTGAGGGTCTGAAAGTCCACACCGACCTGCATCATACGTGTGAAAAATGCAGGTACTTCATTGTGAATAAACTCTTTGCGCCACGTTTCGGTGATGAGGTGGTGCGCTTCTGTCGTGACGAAATAGCCCACGCCGCGGCGGTTGACGATGATGCCCTCCTCCTGCATACGGTTATACACACGCACGAGGGTGTTGGGATTCACTTGCAGTTCCATGCCCAAATCGCGCAGGGATGGAAATCGCTCTTCGGCTTGCAACGTGCGGTCGACAATGCGTCCGCACAGTAAGTTGTAGATCTGGAGCCAGATAGGTTGCTGGGGGTTGAAGTCCATATTTTTTTATTTTATTTCGCGTTCATAAAATCGGAAATAACCGGCCACCCAAAATACGCAGGCTGTCACCAGAAAAAAGCCCATTTCCAACAGGTCGCATGTTGCTTCCGTGAGTGCGGAAAAACCAAAAATACTAATATTAGCCTGATCTCCTGTCATCGTTATCCAACTTTTAACCGGCGGAAAGATGTTGTAGACGGGAACTACTCCGGCGATCTCAATGCGTCGAAGGCCAATGTCCACCACAAGATAAGCAGCCAGTGCCACTACATACCACAGCATCGGATTGCGATGTGTCGAGGCGCAGATCAGCAGCGACAGGGCATGAAACGCCAACGTCGTAGCCAGCATCTTCACCGAGAAGACAGCCCCAAAAACCATTTTCCAATCCAGATGCAGGTCAAAAAAGGTGGATTGACTGATGCAGACCGTGGCGCAGAGTAGCACGGCATAGACTGCCAAAGGAACTACCAACGAATGGAACCAGATGGAGAGATACTTTTCGAGTTTGGTAGCAGGAAGCAGGTAAACACTGACTGCCTCTTGTCGTTTGTGGGTGTTGTGGGTGTTGAGATGCACCATGCCCATTATCCAAAATATCAAAAGAAACTGGGCTCCGTCTATGAACATCCAGTTGTTATTGGATAACAGGCAGCCACCAATTAGTAGCAGTAATGTGCCACAACCGGCGTAGATCAACGTCTGGGCATACTCGGTGTAAAATTTGGTGGCATAGGCGGCTGTGCGCCGTAGACAAAATGTATTATTCATGATCGGATGTGTTTTTGTCGTTGAGGATAGAGGCTATTTCATCACGGTGCCTGACCGTGGCATTGAAGAGTAGTTCGAGGTCAAGTGCGGAATCGTTGTTCGTTGTGTTGCGGGCCACACCGATTTCACCTGCCAAGGAGGCCTCCGAATAAAGCGGTGTAACTCCTTGAGGAAGTCGGCCGAATAGCATCCGTTGCGATAGCCGATCGACGGTGGTATTGAGTACAATGCCCTGTGTGTCGCAGATCACAACTTGGTCGATCAGCCGTTCGAGTTCCTTCACTTGGTGGGTGGCGATGATGACCGTGCGCTCCGGAGTGGTATAGGCGGAGAGCAGGCGACGGAAAACTCCTTTCGAGGGAATGTCTAATCCGTTGGTCGGCTCGTCAAGCAGCAGCAACGGTGTATTGCATGCCAACGCAAAGGCGATGTAGGCTTTTTTGCGTTGTCCCATGGATAGTTTGTCCAGCCGAACGGAATCATCCACCTCCAGTGCAGCGCAGTAACTGTTGAAGTCGGCCACCGAGAAATTCGGATAAAATGGAGCCGTGATGTGGGCGAAACGGCGGATCGAGAGGGCGGGAAGACTTATCTCCTCCGGCACAAAGAACAGTTGGGAGAGCATCTGCACACTGTGTGTTTGCGGATCGGCACCATTCACGGCGATTTGTCCCGTGTGCGGTGTCAGCAGACCGCAGATCAATTTGAGCAGGGTGCTCTTACCCACTCCGTTGCATCCGAGCAGGCCGTGGATGTGTCCTTCGTCGAACGAAAGAGTGATCTCTGAGAGCACCTTCTGTCGGCGACGGTAACCATAACTTACATTTTTAAGTGTAATCATACGCAATAAGTATTATAGTGTGTTAGTGTACTATCTTGGTAGTACACTGCAAAGGTAAAGATAAAATAGTATGATCCAAATTTTTTTACGATTATTTTAGAAATTATTTCGAAGTTGTTTTGGATCAAGCTAAAAAGCAGAGCTGGTCAAAACCATTCGCTCCTCGAGCTTGTCGAGAGGTCGCAAGGGTTACAATGTACGATCCTCGAGCCTGTCGAGAGGTCGCAAGGACACGATACACAGTTCCCGATCCTCGAGCTTG
>JAVXCD010000147.1:0-5039 GCA_036659655.1 Alistipes sp. | reverse complement strand
GCTGATTGTCTTTGCGACCTCTCGACAGGCTCGAGGATCGTACATTGTAACCTTTGCGACCTCTCGACAGGCTCGAGGATCGTGTGGGTTGACTTTGCGACCTCTCGACAGGCTCGAGGATCGTGTGGGTGTTGTCTTTGCGACCTCTCGACAAGCTCGAGGATCGGGTACTTTCAAGTGACTTTGCGACCTCTCGACAAGCTCGAGGATCGTGTGGAATGTCTTTGCGACCTCTCGACAGGCTCGAGGATCGTGAATGGACAAACAACGCAATTACATCGGGTTGCATATTTTATCGGAAATATTTCGTATCTTTGTCAAACAATAAAATGTTCTGCGTATGAATACAAGATCTTTACTTGATTTACTGGAGCCAATGGGCTCGTGGGCATGGTGGCGTTCGTGGGTGCTTATCGTAACCGGCTGTCTGATTATGGCGACCGGTTTTGTGCTGTTTATCACACCCTACAACATCGTGCCGGGTGGCGTTTATGGTGCCGGTATTGTGCTCCACAATCTTTTCCCCTCGGTGCAGGTGGGTACGTTTGGCTACATGTTCGATATACCGTTGATGCTCTCTGCGGTGCTGGTTTTTGGTGGGAAATTTGGGGCTCGTACCGTTGTGGCGGCTATTATCACACCGGGTGTGATGATTGCATTGACGAATCTGGTCTATCCCACACCGGAAGCGGTGCAAAATCTTGATCCGACGCTGTTGCTCGGCGGCAGTATCGATTTGTCGCACGACCTGATGGTTGCGGCCATTATGGGTGCTGTGATTGTGGGTATTGGGCAAGGTATTGTTGTGCGCAATCAGGCTACGACGGGTGGAACGGATATTGTGGCGATGATGCTCAATAAATTCTTTGGCATCAAATTCTCCAACGGCATTCTGTTGGCCGACGGGGTGGTGGTGATGGCGGGTTTGGTTGTTATCGGCTTCGGCATTGGCAACGGAGGTGAGGGCAGCGGCTGGCTGTTATCGCTCTATTCGCTGATCACCATTTACGTGGCATCGCGTGTGATTGCCTATGTGTTGGATGGTGCATCTTACGATAAGATGCTTTTTATTATCAGTGATCACCATCAGGAAATGAAACGTTTTATTATCGACGATTTGGATCGCAGTGCCACCTATCTCAAGGCGAAAGGAATGTACACAGACAAAGATAAAGACATGATCTTCTTAGTGATAAGTCGCAAGGAGGTGCGTTTGGTGCAGCAGCAGATCAAAGAGATCGATCCGTTGGCTTTTGTGGTTGTGACGGATGCTTACGACACTTATGGCGAGGGATTCAAGTCGTTCCCGTCGGCTGACGATATACAGGCGGAGTAAGAAGAGCCTGTCTTAGAAGAAACTATGAATTTTGATATAAATACATTGCGGCCGCAGGTCGGAGAGGGTAAAAAACTCTTTATCGAAACTTACGGCTGCCAGATGAATGTGGCAGACACCGAGATTGTGGTGTCAATCATGCAGCAGGCGGGTTACATCTATACGGGGCGCATTACCGAGGCGGATGTTATCCTGATCAATACCTGTTCCATTCGCGACAATGCAGAGCAACGCATTCGCGGGCGGCTGAGTGACATGAAACGCTATCGCCACAAAAAAAGAGATTTGATTGTCGGGGTAATCGGCTGTATGGCTGAGCGTCTGAAGGAGAAACTTATTGACAAAGCCCGACTGGTAGACGTGGTTGCAGGCCCCGATTCCTATCGAGATTTGCCGCGTTTGGTGCGAGCCGCCGCAGTGGGGGAGAAGGGGATCAATGTGCTGCTCTCCGCCGAGGAGACTTATGCTGAAATTGCACCTGTGCGCCTCGATAAAAACGGAGTCAGTGCTTTCATCGCCATCATGCGCGGTTGCAACAACTATTGCTCCTATTGCGTGGTGCCTTACACACGGGGTGTCGAGCGCAGCCGTGATCCGCAGACCATTGTCGACGAGGCGCGTAGCCTATTTGAGAA
This sequence comes from Alistipes sp., assembly GCA_036659655.1. Taxonomy (GTDB): domain Bacteria; phylum Bacteroidota; class Bacteroidia; order Bacteroidales; family Rikenellaceae; genus Alistipes. The sequence goes on along the minus strand of JAVXCD010000147.1, from coordinate 3,068 downwards.
TGGCTATCGGGAGGTGACTTTGCTGGGTCAGAATGTGAATTCATACCGCTCCGACGAGGTGGATTTCCCAGAGCTGATGCGGCGGGTGGCGTTGATTTCGCCTCTGTTGCGTGTGCGTTTTGCCACCTCACACCCCAAAGATATGAGTGACAGGTTGCTGGAAATGATGACCACCCTGCCCAATATTTGTCATTATGTTCACCTGCCGGCGCAGTCGGGTTCGACGCGTTTGCTGGAGCGTATGAATCGCAAATATACCCGTGAGTGGTACCTCGATCGCATTGCCGCTATTCGTCGCTATATGCCCGATTGTGGCATCACGACCGATTTGATTGCCGGATTCGCGGGCGAGACGATAGAAGATCATGCCCAGACCTTGTCGCTGATGCGCGAAGTGGGCTATGAATTTGCCTATATGTTCAAATACTCGGAGCGACCCGACACCTTTGCGCAACGTCACATGCCGGACGACGTTCCGGAGCAGATCAAGAGCGAACGACTGGCGGAGATCATCGCGTTGCAGGCCGAATTATCGTTGCAGAGCAATATTCGCGACAAGGGCAAGGTGTTTGAGGTACTCATTGAGAGTGTCTCGAAGAAAAGCGATCGGCAGTTTTCCGGCCGAACATCGCAAAATAAAGTGGTGGTCTTCGACTGCGGCGCATCCCGTGTAGGTGACTATGTGCAGGTGAAAATTACGGATTATACACCGGCGACCCTGATTGGGGAGGTGGTAAAATAGAGCATAAAGTAGATGAAATTTGACGAATTAGATTTGGAAGACGAGATCCTTGACGGAATCGAAGATATGAATTTTCAAGAGATGACCCCTGTGCAGGAGCACACAATCCCCATTATTTTGGAGGGACGGGACATCATCGGCTGCGCACAGACGGGCACCGGCAAAACGGCTGCTTACACCCTGCCGTTGCTGAACCGATTGGTGATCAGTGGTAACCCCGACAATGTGGTGAAATCGGTGATTATTGTGCCTACGCGCGAGTTGGCGCAGCAGATCGACATGCAGTTTCAGGGCTTCTCCTACTACATTCCTGTCTCCACGACGGTGGTGTATGGCGGTGGTGACGGCAAAGGCTGGGATGTGCAGAAACGTGGATTGCTGGCCGGTGCCGATGTGGTGATCGCTACCCCGGGACGTTTGATCTCCCACATCATGAATAGCGGTATCGATCTTTCACATGTGGAGTATCTCATTCTGGATGAGGCAGATCGAATGCTTGATATGGGTTTCAGTGAAGACATCATGAAGATCATCTCTTACATGCCTAAGCAGCGACAGACCCTGATGTTCTCGGCCACGCTGCCTCCGAAGATCCGCGAACTGGCCAAAACAATCCTTCACAATCCTGCGGAGATCAACATCGCTATCTCCAAGCCCAACGAGGCCATTGATCAGTCGGCGTACGTCTGCTATGAGAATCAGAAATTGTCGATTATCCGCGAGATGTTCACGACACCGCTTACTTCGAAAACCATTATTTTCTCCTCCTCTAAGTTGAAGGTGAAGGATTTGGCACATACACTCAAACGCATGAAACTCAATGTTGCGGCCATGCACTCCGACTTGGAGCAGGCGCAGCGCGAGGAGGTGATGCTCGATTTCAAAAATGGGAAGATCGATATTTTGGTGGCTACGGATATTGTGGCGCGTGGTATCGACATCGAGGACATCGGCTTGATTGTGAATTACGACGTTCCGCACGATCCGGAGGATTACATTCACCGCATCGGCCGCACGGCACGTGCCGCAGCCTCCGGCTGTGCAGTGACGTTTGTCAACGAGGAAGAGCAGGGTAAATTCCATGCTATCGAGAAATTTATTGAGAAAGAGATCTCCAAACGCCCGTTGCCCGAAGTGGTGGGGGTAGGGCCAAAATACAATCCGGCAGCTTGCACGGGACGTGGTAACTTTCGCGGACGTGGTGGCGCAGGCGGTGGCCGGGGTCGTGGCGAAAGTAGAGGTGTCGGCCGCGGTGAGGGCAATCGTGGTACGAAAGATCGCAACCACAACCACAACCGCAGTCGCAAACCGAGCGAGCCTAAGCCGCAAGTCTGATGACGGGATGCAATGGATTTTAAGAAGCTGTTTGAATTTGTCACCGAATTTATGTAAATAACTTCGGTGACAAATTCAACCAGTTTCTAAAAAACGATTAAAAATTCAACTTGCTGAAAATACACCAAGAATCATTTTTCATCACTTATTATGAATTATAAATCAGTTCTGATTGGCTTTTTTTCGCTGGTGGTGTTTTGCCAACCCACGTTGGGCGATGCGCGTTCGACGGACATTTTAGCCAAACTCTCGTCGGGTATTCGTGCGCGGGGTATGTATGGCGTTTCGTTTGAGGTGCGGGTTGGTGGCAATTATTCGACTTCCGGCCATTATGTTGTGAGTGGTGATCGTTACTACATGACGTTGGGCGATGCCGAAGTTTACTGTGACGGCAAGAGTCGTCAGGAGGTAGACAACCACAAAAAAGAGGTTGTGATAGATGATGTAGATACGTCAAGTCATAATATTTTGAACAACCCTACGCGGGCATTTGAATTTTTGGACGATGAATTTACGTCGGTACTCTTGTGGGAGAAAACAGGAGTGGCTGCTGTAAAGATGACACCTAAGGCTGCAAATTCGCCGATCGGAGCAGTGACAGTTACTGTGGATGTTACCAAATCACTGCCCCAACAACTTGCTTATGATGTGGATGGAGATCGGATTGAGATCGTTATAAAAAGCATCACTTCGGAGAAAACTCCGCCAAAATCTTTTGTGAAAGCAGACTATAAAACCTATGAATTTATTGATTTTCGTTGATCAAAACGGCGGTCGAGAAGCATGGATTAAGTAGTAATTCTTGTCGAGAGGTCGCAAAGTACACTGGATACACAATCAATGCCCGATCCTCGAGCTTGTCGAGAGGTCGCAAGGATAATCAGCACGTTGTCCATGCGACCTCTCGACAGGCTCGAGGATCGTGAATTGTGTTTTATACGACCAAAAATCTTTTTCTATGTCCTTTTGTCTTGTCAAAAGGACGAAAACC
>JAVXCD010000146.1:0-5048 GCA_036659655.1 Alistipes sp. | reverse complement strand
CCGCGCGCTTTTCGTGAGGTCGCAATGGCACTTGTGTGGTTGCTTTTGCGACCTCTCGACAGGCTCGAGGATCGTGAATGTGTCTTTGCGACCTCTCGACAGGCTCGAGGATCGTGCATTTTCATTCATTCAACATGACGCACCGTGACCCTGCGACCTCTCGACAAGCTCGAGGATCGTGAACCAGTGTACCTTTGCGACCTCTCAGTTTGACCAAAAAACCATCGGGTCTGTCTAAGATATTTTAGACAGACCCGATGGTTGGATGATAGATGATCCGCTATTTGCGGGTTTTCGAAGCAATGCGCTTGGCAGCCGAAACTGCGATCTTAGGTGTTTTACGCACACTCTTGGTAACTTTATGTTCTCCTTTTTCTACATGTCCCCACTTATCGCCTTCATCGAATTTCATGAAGGCCGACCAATCGAAACCCTCGTTTTTCCCGGTTCCCGGTGCAGTGTGCACAACCGGTTTCTCAACGCGCGGAGCATACTCCTTACGCGCCGGACGATCCGAAGAATATTCTTTGCGAGCCGGGCGATCTGAAGAGTACTCCTTACGTGCCGGACGATCCGAAGAATATTCCTTGCGAGCCGGGCGGTCGGAAGAGTACTCCCGACGGGGGCGATCCGAACGCTCCGAAGAGTATTCGCGCGGCTTACGTGCCGGACGATCCGAGGAGTATTCACGTGGAGCACGGGGTTTACGTTCTCTATTTTCCTGCGAACTTTCGGGTTTGGCAATCTCCGCCAATGGGCGGTCACCCCGGTTGATGTTATTGAGTTTACGAACGATATTTTCCGCATCGGCAAAGGGAACGCTCACAAAGGAGTAAGCATCGAAAATGCGCACATCGTCAATGTTCTTATCACGCATATCACATTTGAACTTGAGCATATCGACCATTTTTTTGGCCGTATATCCGTCTTTCTGTCCCACAGCGATAAACAACCGCGCCGTACCTTTGCGATCGACCGAGAAAGAGCGAATCTCAGGATAGTTGCTCTGATCCAGTTCACTGCGGAAAGCCAGACGAAGCAGGGCACTCAGAGCCACCTCCGGTTCGTAGGATGCCAACAGTTCCTGCGCCACATCGCTATAATCCGCGTAGGTCTCGCTGGTGATGATCTCCTGCATATCCTCCTTGATCTTGGTACGTTTCATCGCCACGATGTCTTGCGGCGAGGGCAGGGTCTCTTTCTTTATCTCGACCTTGATGTCGTGCATCAAGTTGTTGAACTTACGGAACTCCGAGCTGGAGATGAAGGTAATGGCTGTGCCTTGGTTGCCGGCACGTCCTGTGCGGCCGATACGGTGCACATAACTCTCCGAATCCTGCGGCAAGGAGTAGTTGATTACGTGGGTGAGGTTCTCGATGTCGATACCGCGCGCTGCCACATCCGTGGCTACAAGGATGTTAGCGGCTTTACTCTTGAACTTCTTGAGGATTTTCTCTCGTTGACCCTGTGACACGTCACCGTGCAATGCCTCGGCAGCATATCCGCGTTCGAGCAATTTGGTGACGATCTCGTCAACACCGATCTTCGTCCGGCCGAAAACAATGCCGTAGAAATCGGGTTCCACGTCGATGATGCGGGTCAGGGCATCGAATTTATCGCCCTCGCGCACTTCAAAATAGATCTGCTCGGTGAGGTCGACTGTCAAGCCCTTCGACTCCACTTTCACGATCTCTGTATCACGCATATAGGTCTTCGACAGGCGCACGATGCGTTCGGGCATGGTAGCCGAAAAGAGCATCACACGACGATCTTCACCGGTGTGGCTCATGATCTCCTCCACATCCTCCACAAAGCCCATATTAAGCATTTCGTCGGCCTCGTCCAGCACCAGAAAGCGTACCTTCTCCAATTTGAGCGTACCGCGACGAATGTGATCCAACACACGTCCCGGTGTGCCGACAACAATGTCCACGCCTTTGGCCAGACGGCGCAACTGCTCACTCATGGCAGCACCTCCATAGATGGCCGTGATGGAGAGTTTGCGTTCTTTGTTAAACGAAATAAGTTCCTCGGCAGCTTGCAACGCAAGTTCCCGTGTGGGCACAAGGATGATGGACTGAACGCCCGTTTTCGACGGCTCAAGCGATTGCAGAATCGGAAGTCCGAATGCCGCAGTCTTACCCGTTCCCGTTTGGGATTGGGCAATGATATCGTTTTGTTGGTTTAATAATCGGGGAATGGTGAGCGCTTGGATGGTGGTGGGTGTCTCGAACCCTTTGGCTTTCACGGCTGCGAGCATCTGCTCGGAGAGTCCTAAAGCACTGAAATCGATTGTTTCGGTCATATTTATGTTTTATTCGCTACAAAGGTACGACAAATAAATGGATAACTATTATCTTTGTAAATATTAATGTAAGACCCCCTTCGCCAAGGCGTTTTCAGGGGCATAGACACGTCGAATAAAAAATAATTGTTACATTTGTCCTACTTATTAAACTAAAAGAAGATGGCATACAATTTATTGAAAGGTAAGAAAGGTCTTATTTTTGGCGCACTGAACGAGCAGTCGATTGCATGGAAAGTGGCAGAACGCGCTGTTGCCGAGGGCGCAGAAATTGTGCTGACCAATACGGCCGTATCTATTCGCATGGGCACCATCAACGAGTTGGCAAAAAAATGCAACACCATCGTCGTACCCGCCGACGCGACCAGTGTGCCGGATCTGGAGAACCTGATCGACAAAACAATGGAGCATTTCGGTGGCAAGTTCGATTTTATGCTTCACTCCATCGGCATGTCGCCCAACGTCCGCAAAGGACGCACATACGACGACTTAGATTACGATTTTCTCGCAAAAACCCTCGATATTTCGGCCGTTTCGTTTCACAAAGCCATACAGGTAGCACGCCAGAAGGATGCTATCAACAATTGGGGCTCGATCGTGGCGTTGAGTTACATCGCCTCGCAACGCACGCTCTACGGCTACAACGACATGGCAGATGCCAAGGCGTTGTTGGAGTCTATTGCCCGCAGTTTTGGCTACATCTATGGCCGTGAGAAGAATGTGCGGATCAACACCGTGTCGCAATCTCCCACACCCACTACGGCCGGCAGCGGTGTGTTGGGCTTGGGTGATCTGATGGAATTTGCCGAAAATATGGCTCCACTGGGCAACGCTTCGGCGAATGACTGTGCAGATTATGTGCTGACGCTTTTCTCGGATCTCACCCGCAAAGTCACCATGCAGAACCTCTACCACGACGGTGGATTTTCGAGCATGGGCATGAGCCGTCGTGCCATGCGCACCTATGAAAAGGGGCTGCGGTTCGACGACGTACACAAAAACCAATATCCCTTCGGACACAAAGAGGAGTAAAAACAGACTCCAACGGCATGAGGTGGCGCGCGTATAGTTCGTATATCAAGGCTCTGTTTATGCGGAATCCACTTCCCGCCACGCTCGTTCTGCCATTTAATTTCGAGCAGATAAGTCGCTATTTCCATCACCGTGCAGCCGTAGAGCAGCCCTATCAGACCATTGATGAGGCAACGGCCATGGACCTGGATCTCGACGAAGTGTTCGAGCAGATTGATCGCACGACCTCGAAAATCGGGCAGCAGTGGCTCTACGCCAAAATCCGCACACCCAAGGGCGAACCCGATGCGGTGGCCTTCGATCGCCGTGTGCAACTATTCGAGCAGGATGGTGATTTGGCGGATCGGTGTGTGAAGTATTTGTTGCCGCTGGCGGACGAAGATGCGTATGACATGCAGCGTTTGATTGTCGACATTCCTTTAGAAATAAGTAACATACGTACAATATATGCACTGACAGCGGCCACGGTTTTGTCGTTGGCCGCCGCGCTGTTTTACCCTCCATTTTTGCTGCTGTTCATGGCTCTATTCAGTGTGAACACCTTTCTCCACTACCGCAACAAAATCAACATCACCTATTACCTCTCCGCCGTCACTCAACTTCTCCGCTGCATCCGCACAGCACAAAACCTTGCGGCAGAACCCGCAGTAGCGACGGATTGCGAGTTGGGGTGGTTGCCGAAAATGACCGAGCTGCGACGCAAAAGTTGGATCATCAGCCGGCAGAGCGACGGCGGAAACGAGTTGGCGGCATTGTTCTGGATGGCGATCGAATTGATCAAGATCTCGTTTAACATCGAGATCTTGCTATTTCATCGTTTCACCCGGTGTCTCGCCACGGAAAGAGACACGATTGAGCAGATGTACCGCTTTGTCGGAGAGACCGATGCAGCGATTGCTGTCATGCATCTGCGCCGTGAGCAGCAAACGTGCCGTCCTAATTTCACGTCACGCAAATTTTTGGATGTTCAAGCGATTACCCATCCCCTGATTGACAACTGTGTAGCAAACTCACTGACACTCGACGGCACAAGTTTATTGTTGACGGGATCCAACATGTCGGGCAAGACCTCTTTTATCCGCACGCTGTGCATCAACGCCCTGTTGGCAGAGACGATCTACACCTGCTTTGCGAAGAGTTATACAGCTCCATATTTGAAAATCTACTCCTCCATACGCATTGCCGACGACCTGTTGCAGGGCAGCAGTTATTATCTGGAAGAGGTGTTGACAATCAAGAAGTTCCTTGCAGCCACGGCAGATACCACCCCTTGTCTGTTTGCACTGGACGAATTGTTCAAAGGCACGAATACTACGGAGCGTATTGCAGCCGGAAAGGCCGTCCTATCTCACCTCAATCGCAAAAATCACCTCGTTTGTGTCTCGACACACGACATGGAATTGACGGAGCTGCTCCAAAATGATGGCTATGAATTGTATCATTTCCAAGAGCAGGTGGCCGATCAACGGCTTCAATTCGACTTTCAGTTGCATCCCGGTCGTCAGACGACAAAAAACGCCATCAAGATTTTGGAACTATACGATTTTCCCGCCGACCTTGTTGACGAAGCCTACCGCGTACAGCAAAAATTAGCTTGATGTGCACAAGCCCTCATGCAGGATCAAGCGGAATTTCTTGTTGACGGATTGATTTATACTTGTCTCAAACAAGAAACGTTCCCGCTCCTCGAGCCTGTCGAGAGGTCGCAAGG
>JAVXCD010000145.1:3161-5171 GCA_036659655.1 Alistipes sp. | reverse complement strand
TCGAGGATCGTGAGTTTTTCATTCATTCAACATGACGCACCGTAACTTTGCGACCTCTCGACAGGCTCGAGGATCGTGAACAAACAGGCGACCTCTCGACAAGCTCGAGGAGCGTGCGTATATTTGTCAGGCGAAACAAACAGTGCGAAGCACCCGTTTGCGTTTACGACAGAAGAACCGAAGCCCGGACGCAGGAGGTGCCCTCGTTGTTTCGGATCTCGAATAGCGACACCTTGTCGCGTTGTTCGTAGCCCACAGTCAGCGTTTGTCCGTAGCGGCATTCGCGGAGAAAATGAATATCCATGCGCACAGTGTGTTCTGCGGAGAGCAATTCCAAAGGCAACATATCGAACATCATCTCAATGTAACGAATGGTGTTGACATGGCGGTTGAAGTCGATGTCGCTATATACTACTTTGTGGATGAGCGTTTGAGAAGGATTCACATTCAGTATCTTACGTGGCTTCTCTGCTGGCGATGGGACATCGACCATCGCATCGGCATGCGCTCCCGCCAAGGTCGAAAGGTCGACGGCCGTACGTGCAGAGAGGTCGATCATGCACCATTGGGTCACAGCTCGGCCAAATTCGTGATTCTGCGCATCCGTGAGGGTGAAATTACGCGTGGAGAGCAGCCGTCCGTATTCGTTGATCCACGTGGCAATCGAATAGTTATCATATTGCTTGGGCAGCCGATCCAGTTCGATGGCCATGCGTGAGAGTACCCACGTATAGTTGTCGGCATTGAGCGCATCGACTCCGAAACCTTTCGTATGCGCATCGATGCCGGCGGTGTTGAGAATCGAACTACTCAAAAAAGGGATGGTGGCGCGTAGCGTGAAGTCAACATCCTGCGGATCTACTTGATAATTATAGGTGGTTTTAGTTGCCATGTTTTTTTCGGTATAATATATTGATTATTACACATTTGCAGTCTTATTAATTAGGGCGTAAAAGAGAGAAAGTATTTTTTTTACTGCTTTATTATACAAAGGTATAAAAAAATATCTATCTTTGTATTTAATTATTTTATCGTTTTTCGATAAATATTGTTTGTTTCGCGAAATATTTATTATCTTTGCATCGTGAACTATAAAAAACATTACTATATGCAGAATAAAAAATCACTTTTACAGCGCATGCTGGTGATCTACATCACCTTCTTCATCGTATTGGTTATTAGTGTTGCCCACAGTTTTCTCCCCGAATTTTCGAAAGGATATAGAGAAGGTGCGGCGTTGAGCGAAAATATCGTGAAGAGTTGGGTGCAGAAGACACCACGTTCGGTATTTATGTTCGACGGCATCTCGGTACTCAACAAAACGGATTTTCCAATCGAAAACGTGCGACTCCAAACCGGTCAATCGATCTCGGCACAGGTGCAACAACTGAGCCTTATGGTTGAACAAGATGCTCCGAACGCATCGCCTATCGGGCTGGCATTGCAGGTGATCGGAGGAAGTGGGTGGCTCTACTTGCTCACGATACTCGGCGCACTCTCCTATCTGGTGATTATTGTGCTGATGTTCCTGATTATCCACTCGATCCGCAAATCGATCAAGGAGGAGCGCACACTCGACAATCGGAATGTATGGTTCATTCGCACCATTGGTGCGCTGGTTATCTTCTCGGAGTTGTGCCGCGACGTGACTTCGTGGCAGATGAATGGGAAAGTTGCCGAGTTGCTGAGCAACAGTGGTCTGATGATTAATACGCATTTCACAGTCTCCTACGGCACAATTATCCTTGGTATTTTAATTCTTTTCACAGCCGAAGTGTTTGCTATCGGCGAGAACCTCAGTGAGGAGCAGAAACTGACTATTTAGACAATACGAGTATGGCAATCATTATCAACATAGACGTTATGATGGCGCGGCGCAAAATGTCGCTTGGCGAACTGGCTGAGCGCGTGGACATCACCCCGGCCAATCTATCTATTCTAAAAAACGGCAAGGCGAAGGCGGTACGCTTCTCGACTTTGGAGGCGGTTTGCCGCATCCTCGACTGCCAG
>JAVXCD010000145.1:0-3110 GCA_036659655.1 Alistipes sp. | reverse complement strand
ACATATCTTTTAAACTCAAACCATTATGAAAAAACTATTGATTTTAGTCGTTGCCGCATTTGCAATGACAAGTGCTGTGGCACAGATCAATCCGATGACTCCGATCCCGGCAGACAAAGATGTCCGCGTGGGCAAGTTGGAAAACGGTATGACCTATTACATTCGCCACAACGAAAAACCCAAAGGTCAAGCCGATTTTTACATTCTGCATGATGTCGGTGCCATCCAAGAGGATGACACACAGCAGGGTCTGGCTCACTTTCTGGAGCACATGGCCTTCAACGGCACGAAGAACCTGCCCGACAAGATGCTGACCGAGTATCTGGAGAAAGTAGGCGTTAAATTCGGTGCCAACCTCAACGCAAATACCAGTTGGGATCGTACGATGTATCTGATTAAAGATGTCCCCACCATCCGTGAGGGTATTGTCGACAGTGCCTTGCTGATTCTGCACGACTGGTCGCACTTCATCGCCCTGAAATCCGAGGAGATCGACTCCGAGCGTGGTGTGATCATGGAGGAACTCCGCACAACCGACGGCGCCAACTGGCGGTCGACACAGGAACTTATCAAATCGCTGGGTAAAGGTTCGAAATACGAAACCCGCAACCTGATCGGCTACCTCGACGGACTGAAATCCTTCCCGGCAGATCGTCTGAGAGCATTCTACGAGCAGTGGTATCGTCCCGATTATCAGGCAATCGTCATTGTCGGTGACCTGAATGTGGATGCTGTAGAGGCCAAAATCAAATCGTTGATGAAAGATATTCCCGCACCCAAGACCGACGCATCGCAGAAAGAGACGATCACCGTAGCAGACAATGCAGAACCGATCGTCAACATTTTTGCGGACAAGGAGATGCAGGGATCACTCATCAAACTTTTCATCAAACGGCCTGCCATGCCTAATCAGGCAAACAACTTGATCTACCGAGAGATGATCGACCTGATGCTGAACTATATCAGCACCATGGGAAATGCTCGTCTGGAGGAGATTGCCATGAAACCCAATGCTCCGTTCCTCGGTGGATTCATAAGCACGCAAAATATGGGCATTATCCCCAGCATGGACACCTTTGCATTCCTCGCACAGACACAGGACGGCAAACTGGCTCCGGGCTTCGAGGCTATCTATGCCGAGATGGAGAAGATACGTCGTTATGGTTTCACACAGAGCGAATTTGAGCGTGCGCAGAACGATATGATGCGTCAGGCAGAACGTTCGTATGCCAACCGCAACGACCGTCGCAACGGTGAATATATCCAAACCTACATCAGCAACTACCAGAAAAATACAGCCATGCCCGACGCACAAACCGAGTGGCAGTTAGACAGTATGCTGATTAAAAACATTGATGTCAATACGATCAATGCCCTTGCACAGAAGCTGGTTACTCCGGAGAATCAAGTGATCGTCATCACAGCTCCCGCAAAAGAGGGTATTGTGAATCCTACCGCAGCGGAGCTCCTTGCTCTGCGCGATAAAGTGACCAAATCGGAACTTGCAGCCTATGCAGACACCAGCGTCAAAGAGCCGCTGATTGCCGAAGGCACCGTGCTGAACGGCTCACCCGTGAAGACCACCACCACCAACGCCGTATTTGGCACGACCGAATGGACGTTGAAAAACGGTGTGAAAATCATCGTAAAACCGACCACCTTCAAGGCCGACGAAGTCCGTCTGAATGTGACGACAAAGGGTGGTTCGTCTATTCTTTCCGACGAAGATTATTACTCAGGACAGTTAATGTCGGCAATTAATTCGATGTCGGGTGTTTCGAAATTCTCGGCTACGGATCTCAAAAAACAACTCTCCGGCAAATCGGCTATGGTCGGCACTTCGGTGGATGAGTACACCCACAACATGAGTGGCTACTGCTCACCCAAAGACATGGAGACGATGTTGCAACTGCTCTATCTGAATTTCACAGCACCCCGTTTCGATCAGAACGACTTCAATGCGTTGATTAAGATGGTACGTGCACAGATCGACAACGTCAAGTCGAATCCCGACTATATCGCCGAAGAACGCAAACAAGAGGTGATCTACAACAAGAACTTCCGTCGCCAGATGCTCTCTCCCGAGATCCTCGACGGTATTAAATTCGAGAACCTGCCCGCTATCTACAACAAACTATACCCCGGAGCACAGGGTTTCACCTTCACTTTTGTGGGTAATGTTGATCTGGCAACACTGAAACCTCTTGTTGAAAAATACATCGGTTCCATTCCCGCCAAAGCCAAAGCACTGACCTTTGTAGACGACAAGGTGGCTCCGGTAAAAGGCAAGGTTATCGACGAATTCAAAGCCGTAATGCAACAACCCAAAGTGAAGGTTAGTTACTACTTCTCTGGGGACAAACCTTACACATTAGAGAATAAGTTGGCTGTAACGTTCCTCTCGCAAACACTCTCTTCCCGCTACCTGATTTCGATCCGCGAGGAAAAAGGAGGTACGTATGGCGTTGGTGTACAAGGATCTACCGATTATATGCCCAAACAGACCTACGATCTGGCTATCTCGTTCGACACCAACGAGGCGATGGCCGATGAGTTGTGCGAGATCATCATGAAGGAGATTCAGCAGATTGCCGACAACGGTCCCAAGAGCGAAGATATTGAGAAGATCCGCGAATACCTTGCGAAGAGTTGGAAAAACAGTTTAGAGCAAAATGGTAGTTGGCTGGGCTATATCAACAACCAGACGCTGTATAATCTCGACTTCATCTCGAACTACGAACGTGCATTAACGGCTCTGACCGGTGCCGATGTACAGGCACTGGCAAAGCAAATGCTGAGCGATGGTAACATGGTAAAAGTTGTGATGCGCCCGGAAGTGGCAGCAGCCCCTGCTGAAAAAGCAAAATAGGCTTCTTAGACCTGCTGTAATTTGAAAAGAGCAGACCATTGCGGGTCTGCTCTTTTTTTTGTTTTTTTAGAGACGTAGACTAACTTATTACGGGTCAAGATGTGATTCCGGTGGGGAAGGATAGGTGGAAAGTGGATCAGGCAGAAATACACACACGATCCTCGTGTAATATATATAATCTGTAAAGAAGAAACACGATCCTCGAGCCTGTCGAGAGGTCGCCTGTTCGTTTTCGATCCTC
>JAVXCD010000144.1:0-5178 GCA_036659655.1 Alistipes sp. | reverse complement strand
TTTGGGGTTGTAAAAGTAATCATTTTCTACGAAAAGCACCCTTCCGGACGCAACTTTTTATAGAATGATCGAGAAACGAATTTTTAATACTCCTCCTCGTTAAAGAAAAAGTCATCTTTTGACGGATAATCCGGCCAAATATCCTCTATCGTCTCATACACTTCGCCTTCATCCTCTATCTCTTGCAGGTTCTCTAAAACCTCCAACGGCGCGCCCGAACGTACCGCGTAGTCAATTAGCTCCTCCTTTGTGGCAGGCCAAGGTGCATCTTCAAGTTTTGATGCCAATTCCAATGTCCAATACATAGTTTTAACGGTTTAAGCACTAATTATAAGCGAATTACAGTATTTTCAACTGAACCTTACGCCTTCTATTGATTTGCAAAAGTATAAAAAAATCGATAGAAAAGAACAAAAAAGTGCAAAACATTAAGATTATATAACTTACAGTCTAAAAGTCAACACATTATGGGATCCACAGGATTTCCTCCGCTTGGTAATGTTTCGTCAGCACGCGCCCTAACAGATAAAAGTAATCAGAAAGACGGTTTAGATAGACCAGTGTCGTCGGATCGACTCTTTGTTTGCAATCGGCACGCAGCGCGGCGCGCTCCGCACGGCGACAGACTGTGCGACAGACGTGGCACATCGAAACGGTTGCATGGCCCCCCGGAATAGTAAATTTCAGAATCGAGCTGACTGATCCGTCCATCGTATCAATGGCTTGTTCGAGCCGATGAATAGCCTCCTCTTTGATCGGCAACACTTTGGCTTCTCCGCCTTTGCCCACAGCCAGCAAGGCCGCTACGGACATAAGTTGAGAGACGATATAGTTGATTTCCACAACGTGCGAAACCAACTGCGCGTCTGCACGCATCTGATCGCCCAACAGGGCAGTGAAAGCCATCAACTCATCCACCGATCCATACGCCTCGACCCGTTCGTCGCACTTGGAGACCCGTTCGCCTCCCACCAGCGAAGTCTCACCCCGATCGCCGGTTTTTGTATAGATTTTCATACTTTGAAGTGTTGTTTTGGTAAATAATTGTTAAATATCAGCAAATAACCGCGATTATCGACCGTTGTCGAGGGGTGGTCCGCAATAATCCGACCACACATCGCCTCGCGTTCGTGTCCGCCGTAGGGCAGCATAATGGCAACCGTACAGCCTTGTTGTTGCGCCGCGGAGACCAGTGCAAGGGTTTGTTGCGGGGGCTGCTCCCGTGTCACGATACACAGATCGGCATCGGCCTTGTTGATGCCAAAACGGGCATAGCCGCAAAACGTGAAGAGATTTTGCAACTCGATAGCGCGATGTTGCGACACCCCCACCTGCAACAGATCGTGGTAAAGCGAAACATCCTTCGAGAGTAACTTGTCACACATGAAGACGTGGCGCACAAGCGCATAGACAAAAGGCGAATGCACCCCATGACCACGAAAATAGCGAGCTCGTGAAAGTTTATTCCGCAAGGCAGAGACACGACCTGCAACACGTGTTTTGATATTTCGCCCCTTTATTTTCACTATACGAATAGTCGTATAAAAATTATTTTCGCAGCATACCTGCCAAATGTCCCGTTGAGAAGGCGATCTGGAGGTTGTAACCTCCCGTATTGGCATCCAAATCAAGCACCTCGCCTGCGAAATACAGTCCCCTAACTTTCAGCGACTCCATCGTGTCGGGATTCACCTCGTCACAACTTACGCCTCCGGCAGTCACCACGGCATACTCAAAGGGCGCATAGTCGACAATCGGAAAAATCATCTCTTTCAGTGCTTTGATCAACTTATCTATCTCCACCGATGTCACCTTGCTTATATAGCTTTTCGAATTGATTCCGATCTCCTCGGCCATGGGGATCACCAAGGGCTTTGGCACGAGTTTGCGCAGCAGATCAGAGAAAAAGTCCGTCGGCTCCATGGCAGCAATTTCGCGCTGAATGCGCTCTTGCAGAATCTCCACAGGTAGTGCCGATTTGAGGTCGAGCACAATTTTCACACTTTTCTCGTCGATAATGGCATCCACCGCGTCTCGGCTAAAGCGCAACGCCACGGCCCCTTCTATGCCGCGATCCGAAAAGCCGATCTCGCCAAACTCCTCGCGCACAAGTTCCTCGTCCACATATAATTTAGCACTGACATTTTTCAGCAGAGCCCCGGCCATATATTTGAGTTGCGGGTGTGATGAGATGAGCGGTGTCAACGACGGCCGCACAGGTTCGATCGCGTGCCCCAAGTCGGCGGCAAAGGCATAGCCGTCACCCGTCGAACCGGTGGATGGGTAGGATACTCCTCCTGTGGCAAGAATCACCTGCGGGCTCTCTTCCTTGCGTTCAAAACCGCGGCGATTCATGTATTTCACCCCGAAAACCCGCGTGCCAAGGGTCATAATCTCGGTGACTCGGGTGTTGTATTCAATCTTCACACCGTTGTCCACGCAGTAATCCAACAGGGCATTGGCAATATCCCACGCCTTGCCGCTCTCCGGGAAAACCCGGTCACCACGTTCAAACTCCAACTTCACGCCCATGCGTTCGAAGAACTTGATGGTCATCTTGTTGTTGAACTCGGAAAACGCCTTGCCGAAAAATTCGGCATTGGTGCGCACCTGTGCCGCAAACTCCTCCGGAGGCCGGGCATTGGTCACGTTGCAACGTCCCTTGCCCGTGATGCGGACTTTGCGCCCCGACTTATCCATTTTTTCCAGCAACAATACCTTCAAGCCATTGCGTCCTGCTGTACCCGCGGCCATCATGCCCGCAGCCCCTGCGCCGACGACGATCACGTCATACGACCTATACTCTTTTTCTTCCGGTTCTTCCATACGGATGCAAAGATAGTAAACAATTCACAATTCATAATTCACAATTCACAATTATTTGTCTATCTTTGCCGAGCAAAAAACGTTCTAAACTATATGTTGAGTAGAAGAATCCTTCGCGTAAAGGCTATAAAAGCTTTGTATGCACATCTGAAATCGGAGTCGGAGAATATGATCGCATCAGAGAAAAGCATGCTGACGGCCATCGACAAAGCCTATGACCTCTATTTCCAGATGCTGATCCTCCCCGTGGAGATCGCACGCTATGCCGAACAGCGACATGAGTTGGGTAAACAGAAAAAGTTGCCTACACACGAAGACCTGCAACCCAACACCAAATTCACCGAGAATGTCGTGATCCGCACCATTGCCAACAGCGACTCGGTAAATGACTATGTGGCTTCGCACAAATTAGGCTGGGCTCGCTACCCCGAATTAATCCGCACGCTCTACGCCACACTAATCGAAAGCGCCTATTTCAAAAAATACATGTCCGGTGAAGAGCGCTCATTCCGTGAGGATGAGCAGTTTCTGGTCGATTTTTTCGTATCGTTGCAGGAGTGCGAGCCGCTGGATAATGTGCTGGAGGAGATGTCGATCCTGTGGGATGATGACCTGTATCACATTCTCTCGATGATCCTGCGCACACTCTCCAATCTGCGCCCCTCACACCTCGAATTGAAGGTATTGCCTAAGTTCAAAAGCAGCGATGATCTCGATTTTGTGAAAACCCTCTTCGAGAAGACCCTCATACACTATGCGGAGTACCAGAAATACATCGAAAAGTTCACCAGCAACTGGGATGTTGAACGTATTGTCTTCATGGACAACCTTATTATAGGCACGGCAATGACCGAATTAGTGTCGTTTCCGGCCATTCCCGTGAAGGTGACACTCGACGAATACATCGAGATCTCAAAATTCTACTCCACACCCGGCAGCAGCACCTTCATCAATGGTGTGCTCGATAAGATTGTCAATTCACTGACCTCGGAGGAGCGCATCAAAAAAGCGGGTCGCGGATTAATGTAATGACATTATGCTGCGAGTAATTTCTCTTTTTCTGCTGTTAACGGCGACCTTTTTTACCGCCTGCCACTCGCCACAAGTCACAACATCCCGCGCGGGGCAACTAATAACAGTTTCGGACTCGATGCTTATAATGGGAGGTGCCGACACCCTGCATTTTGGACATTTGTCCGCCGGGGAAGTGGCGACAAAAACACTACGACTGCGCAACGCCTCGTCGCAACATTTGGTCATTTTGTCGCACAAGACAGGCTGCGGTTGTGTTAGTTTAGACTATGATAGACAGCCTATTGCGCCCACAACAGAGAGAAGTCTATCGGTGCTTTTCGATTCGAATGGAGAGGAGGGCTGGCAGTGGAAAGTGGTGGAGATTAAACTGTCGGGCGCAGCAAAACCGCTGAAAATATATATCGAAGCAGAAGTGGAATAATTATTGTTAATTCGACAATATTGATTATATTTGTGACGTTAATGGAATTACAAACATAAAAATAGAAAGGTATGATTAATTTTCTTCAGATGGCCGTAGAGCCCCAACCGGGTTTTATGCAGCAGTATAGCTTTATCTTCATGATCGGTTTGATGGTCTTGGTGTTGTGGCTGTTCATGTGGCGACCGGAGGCAAAACGCCGCAAGCAGATGCAGGCATTTCGCGATGGACTAAAAAAAGGCGATAAAGTTGTTACGGCCGGTGGTATCTATGGCTCAGTGAAAGAGATCAAGGAGACCTCCTTGTTGATCGAGGTCGACAGCAATGTCACGCTGCGTATCGACAAGAATATGGTAGTTGCCGACACCTCCGATCTTCAGAAATAAAGAGCCGAAATGCTCCAATTATAAAAAAGGTTAGCGAAAATTCGCTAACTTTTTTATTGTTTTAACAATTTAATTATATAACTTTATGGGGTAATTCTATAAGAATTACAAGACATAAGAACAAAACACAAAAAGCGCGTTAGCTTTCTTCTTACTATTAGAAATCTGGAAAATTTCACTATCGAGTAAGGGATGAAGTTGATGCTCGCGTTGTTTTTCGGCGTGGGCTATATTACTTATTCTTTCTCGATGGGCATTCCAGAGCCTCTAATAGTGGATTAAGGAATTAGTCCACGTTTCTTGTGTACTCAATAACATTGCGCCGGAGAGATTGAATCACACACGCCTTTATATTCCCGTAATTCCGCTCTCTGCGCAATGTTTTTTTTCGATTCAGCCGACCCTTCCGTCAGCCGAGTCTTAAAAGGAATTAGAAGTTGTTTGAATTTGTTACCGAAGTTATTTGAGAGGTATTTTTGTTCCTGTTTTTGTTCTGTAAATCCGATTTTA
>JAVXCD010000143.1:0-5179 GCA_036659655.1 Alistipes sp. | reverse complement strand
TCTCGACAAGCTCGAGGATCGAGAGATGTTTCCAAAAGTCCTTTGCGACCTCTCGACAGGCTTGAGGATCGGGTGAATTTTTTGTATGGGATAAGAAACTATTTAAATTTATTAATCTCGTTCTTTTTGGCTCTTTTCGCCCTATAAATCCTCATTTAGCCCGCTAAAATCGGATTGACAGAACAAAAATAGGAACAAAAATAGCTCTAAAATAACTTCGGCAACAAATTCAAACAGTTTCTAAAACAAGTGCGAAAATCGTAAATTTTGCAGTCTATTGCTGCCGGAGACAATAAAATCCTCCGAATATTCGTATATTTGGAAAAAATAAGAAAATATGCTTGGTTTTTCTCCTATAAAGAAGCATGCGAACGAGTTTAACTATACGCCGCGTTATTACGATCCGGCAAAAGAGGCTCGTGAGCAACGTCGTGCCGAATTGCACGGCGAGAGATCCGACGATGCGGCTGAATACAAGCCCGGTCAATACATTCGCACCCAGAGCATGGCGCGCACGTTGCGCCGTGAGCGCAAGGAGGGTAAGAGTAAAAATAAGTTGTTGTACATGGTGGGGGCAGGTGTCATCCTCATCGTGTTTATTTACGTCCTGTATCCGCGTTTGCTGACGGCCTTTCAGCGGGCTACGACTACCCCCGCCAAGGTGGAGATGGTCGAAGAGTTCGATCCGTCGGTTCCGATCAGGGTCGTTCCCAATGATTACCAAGGAGAATAATGTCCGATAAGATCAAACTACTTCCGGAGGTTGTTGCCAACCAAATCGCTGCGGGCGAGGTCGTAAACCGTCCTGCGTCGGTGGTGAAGGAGATGATGGAAAATGCGATCGACGCGGGGGCAACCTCCGTGAAGGTCAATTTTCGCGATGGCGGTAAGGATTTGATACAAATTGTCGATGATGGATGCGGAATGTCGCCCATTGATGCGCGCATGGCTTTCGATCGGCATGCCACCAGTAAGATTTCGACGGTAGATGACATCTATGCGTTGCGAACCTTCGGCTTTCGTGGCGAGGCATTGGCTTCGATTGCGGCGGTGTCGCAGATGGAGTTGCGTACCCGGCAGGCGGGCGATGAGATCGGCACGCAGACGGAGATCAATGGCGGTGAATATGTGTCGCAAAAACCTGTGATGTGTCCGGTGGGGTCTCAGTTTTTTGTGCGCAACTTGTTCTACAATGTGCCGGCACGCCGTCGATTTCTCGACAAAAGTACGACCTCGGCTACGCAGATTCGCGTAGAATTTCAGCGGGTGGCTCTTTGCAATCCGCAGGTTCATTTCGAGCTCTACACCAATGATGCCCCTCTGTTCGACTTGGGGGCGACCTCGCTTGTGGGGCGTATCGTTGATGTGATAGGTCGCCACATCAAGCAAAATCTGCTGGAGGTTTCGGCCGACACGTCTATTGCCCGGTTGGAAGGGTATATCGGTCGCCCTGCGGCCGCCAAGAAACGCAATAACGAGCAGTATTTATTTATCAATGGGCGTTATTTCCATAGTCCCTATCTCTATAAGGCTATTTCGAAAGGGTACGAGAAGTTGATCCCCGATAGTTGTACACCCTCTTATTTTCTCTATCTGACCGTTGCACCCGACCGCATTGATGTGAATGTCCACCCCCAGAAAACGGAGGTCAAGTTTGCCGATGAGGAGGCTGTGTGGCAGATTGTCCATGCTGCTGTGCGGGAAACCCTCGCCAAGACGGGTGCTGTGCCGTTGATGGATTTCGACGATCGTGGTACGGTGGATATTCCCGTGCTGAATCGGGGAGCCGTCTATCGTGAACCGCGGGCGATGTCAGATCGTAATTACAACCCCTTTCGCGAAGCCTATATCGATGGATCGGCTCCTGCACCGAATGTGGATTTTGCGGGATTCGATGTGCCGTATAACGACATGGAATCGCAGCAAGCACCACGTTGTGATGCGTTTAACGATAGTGAATTGGAATTTATTCCGTCGGTTCAGCCGCAGCAACAACAACTGCTTGAAGAGCCGACCGCTGTGTTTTCCAATGTGCTGCCTCTCGGTGGCGGGTATGCCGCCGCTCTGTTTGGAGCGCGGTTTGTGGTGGTGGACTTGCGTCGTGCCAAAGAACGGATCCTCTACGACAATTACCTGCTTCTCCTTGGCAATGGCTCGGCCGTGTGTCAGCAGTTGTTGTTCCCTGAAAAATTGGTGCTTTCGAGTGACGAATATGCGTTGTTGGAGGAGAATGCCGTGGATTTTGCCGCCTTGGGATTCGACATTGACTACCGTGGCGAGGGAACCATCGAGGTGAAGGGAACACCTGCCGAGTTGCCTGCCGACACGGTGGATGAACTGATCTTCGAGTTGTTACAGGCTTTCGATCTGCCGGTCTCGGCGCAGACCTTGCGGCGCGAGAAAGTCGCAGCCATCATGGCACGCGGAGGTTCGAATGCTGTGGTACGCGGTATGAGTGCCGAGGAGGCCACGTTGCTGCTTACGCAGTTGGCAGAGGGGAGTAATTGCAGTTTCACCCCTTCGGGCAAGGCAATTATGGCAGAGCTCACACCCGAAGAAATCCGCTTGAAATTAGGCTAAATAACGTATATTTTATACCTTTGTCACATATTTCTTAGAAAACCTATGAATAGATATTTCCAGACACCCCCCGTGGTGCTCAATTTGATTATCATCAACTGCCTGATCTTTTTGGCCACTGCGTTATTACCCGTGGGTGGTGTGATTTTGCAATATTTTTCGCTGTTTTGGTTTGAGAATCCGCTGTTTCACGGCTACCAATTTTTCTCCTACCTGTTTCTGCATGCCAATTTCGAACACCTGTTCTTCAATATGTTTGCGCTGTGGATGTTTGGGCGGACGCTGGAGTACGAATTGGGCTCGAAACGCTTTCTGACTTACTACATGGTCTGCGGTGTGGGTGCTGCGTTGCTTCAACTGCTGGCAGCATGGATTTCGGGCGAACTTTACGTGCAGTTGTTAGGTGCATCGGGTGCTGTGATGGGGTTACTGCTCGCTTTCGGTGTGCTGCACCCCAATGCTATGATCATGTTGCTGATTCCACCTATTCCACTGAAAGCCAAATGGTTTGTGGTGATCTATGGTGTGCTCGAACTCTTCATGGGCTGGACAGGTTACGGCGGTAACGTTGCGCATTTTGCCCATGTGGGTGGTATGTTGTGGGGTTTCCTGCTGCTTCATTATTGGAAAAGACGCGGGACAATATTCTTCTAAAAGCATCGAAGAATGGCACGATATTCCGAAGGATACGGTCGCAGGATCGATGAACGGGCGAAAAAACGCAGTGTGGTGATGACGGCTGTAGATGTGATCATGGCCTTTGTTTCGATTCTCGCTATTATCCTCCTTACGCTGACTTTTGTAGCACCTTACATCAATCCCGGATCGATGTGGATCTTCTCCATCTTGGGTCTGTTGGCACCTGCCGTTTATTGCGGAACGCTGCTGCTGATGCTCTATTGGATTATCCGCTGGCAATGGCAATGGGCATCTATCCTGATGCTATTGGTGTTTCTGGGGCTTTTCAAAGTCTCGCTCTTCTACAAACCCGAATTCAAGCGTCACTATGAGGATGCTTCTTCCGAGCGAAATACCTTGAAATTTATGACGTATAATGTGCGTCAATTTTACAGTAATAACGGACAGAGCAGTGCCGATAGCGTGCTGAAGATGATTGGTGAGGTTGATCCGGATATACTTTGCATGCAGGAATTTAACACCCCTTTGGTCAGCAAAAACAGCGATTTCGCGCAGTTGCTTGAAATCTATAACAGCGCGGTGGGGGTGAGTAATGTAGATGTCGAGACCTTATCGACAGCCCCGTTGGTGATCTTTAGCAAATTTCCGATCATCCATACGGGCGGGGTTTTGTCGCAGTCGGATATTCGCGAGTCTATCTGGGCGGATCTGCTCATAGAGGGAGACACGGTGCGGATTTTCAACAATCACCTGCACTCTACGGCCATCACTTCGTCGGACGATGATTTTATCACGAATCACCGCTATCTGTCGGATACCACGCGTAACGAGAAAATCCGCAGTATTGTGCGTCGTTTTCGTGACAATAGCATCCTGCGGGCGGCACAGGTGGACACCATTGCGCTGGCTATCAATGCGACACCTTACGAGAAAATTGTGTGCGGCGATTTTAATGATACCCCCATGTCGTATGTCTATCGCACCATGGCGGGCGACTTGACCGATGCTTTCCGCGAGCGTGGTTTGGGTTATGCCCACACGTTTCGCGGATTCCACAACACCCTGCGCATCGACTATGTGCTTAGTTCTGATGGGTTTGAGCCACTCTCCTACCAGATGCAGGACGTAGACTATTCGGATCACCATCCCGTGGTTGTGAAATTGAAATATAAGAAGAAAAACTAAAAAGCTGTTTTAAATTTATTCATCTCGTTCTTTTCGGCTCTTTTCGCCCCAATTTTTGCTTTATAAATCCTCATTGAACTCGCTAAAATCGGATTTAGAGGGCGAAAACAGGAACAAAAATAGCACTAAAATAACTTCGGTAACAAATTCAAACAGCTTCTAAAAATCACTATAATTATGATTCTGGACTCATTGAAAAACAGTGCGTTGTATTATGCAGTCAATCCGCGCTTGAAACAGGCATTCGATTATCTGACAGCAACAGATCTCACGAAATTGGAGGTCGGAAAACACGTGATCGACGGCGACAATATTTTTGCCAATGTCATGGAACGGGAGTTGAAAAAACCGACCGATGCGAAACTCGAAATACACAACACCTATCTCGATATTCAAGTGCTGATTACGGGCGAGCAGGAGTCGTTTGGCTGGAGCGAACGCGCCGAGGTGAAGATCTCACAGGCTGAATTCGATGAGCAGAAAGATATTCAACTCTTCGATGATGTGCCGCAGACTTACTACACGCTCAAAAAAGGGCAGTTTACCATCTTGCTGCCTGAAGATGCCCACGCACCGATGGTCGGTCAGGGTGTGGTGAAGAAGATCATTCTGAAGGTGAGAATGTAAGAGGGTTTCCTTGTTCCCCGAATGACCATTTCCGCCGTGCGACGCTCTTCTGTCGGTTTTCTGAATAAAAATCTTTTTCTCTCTATTCTTTCTTTGGAGAAAGAATCAAAGAACATCCGACGGACAAAAAAGGCTAAAATCGAAGGTC
>JAVXCD010000142.1:0-5221 GCA_036659655.1 Alistipes sp. | reverse complement strand
TACACGAGGATCGTTTGTGTATTTCTGCCTGATCCACTTTTCACCTACCATTTCCCACCGGGTTTTGCGCTTGATCCGCAATTCGCCTAATTTGCAAAACACACACAATTATCCCACAGTTGAATCTTGCATTCAACAGGATTTACTGAGCAATCAGCCACCAAATATAAACTACGTAGATAGCAATAAAAATTAGGCCCTCCCAGCGATCGATCATCTTCTTTTTGAAGGTGAAGGCCGTCACAAAGAGCAAAACAGCACTCAGCACAACCATCAGGATGTCAGTGAGGGTGATACCTCCCAGCGAAAGGGGGTGTATGGTCGCGCTGATGCCCAAGATAAGCAGGATGTTGGCGACGTTCGAGCCGATCACATTTCCCAAAGCCATGTCGGCCTTGCCCTTCGCCAATGAGACAATCGAGGAGGCCAATTCGGGTAGCGATGTACCGCCGGCAACGAGTGTGATAGCAATGATCGATTCACTGATGCCAAAATTGCGTGCAAGGGTCGTCGCACTTTTGAGAAACAGGTCTCCACCAAAGATCAGCCCTGCCAGACCCCCGACGATCATGAGCACCGTCAGCCAGATTGCTTTTGGGGGCTTTGCGGAGACTTCTGTTGTGCGTTTGGTGTGACGAATCGTATACCACATCAATCCGATATAGAGCATAATCATTAAAATGCCGTCCATGCGGCCGATCGTATCCGTCGGGCCGAAATGCAATAGCCGATCAGAGGTGACGGTCAACAACACGAGCGAAGCCAGTAGTCCGAAAGGAATGTCACGACGAATATTACTGGATGTGAGTGGAATAGGGATAATTAGTGCGCAAATACCCAAGATAATAAACACGTTAAAAATATTTGATCCAACAATATTTCCAATAGCCACGTCGCTATTACCACCTATTGCCGAGAGCACCGACACCACCAATTCGGGTGTAGAGGTACCCACAGCAACAATCGTCAGACCGATGATAAATTCGGAGATTTTGAACCGCTGCGCCAAGGCTGCAGATCCGTCGGTAAGAAAATTTGCACCGGCAAGAATCAACGATAAGCCAAGCAGCAGAAAGAGGATTTCCATGAAAGATTTTGTTTTTTAGAAACTGTTTGAATTTGTTACCGAAGTTATTTGAGAGGTATTTTTGTTCCTGTTTTTGTGCTGTAAATCCGATTTTAGCGAGCTAAATGAGGATTTACAGGGCGGAAACTGGGGTGAAAAGAGCCGAAAAGAGGAGATTAATAAATTCAAAACAGCTTCTTAACTTAAAAGAATGAGACTTCCGGCCATAATAGCCATGCCTGACACCACACCGTAGAGGGCGACATGAGGTTCGCCATATTCGCGTGCCGCAGGCAATAGTTCGTCGATCGAGATGAAGACCATGATGCCCGCAACCACCGCCAGCACACACCCCATCAGGGTGCCCGACATAAAGGGCATTAAAATCAGCCACGCCAGCACAGCCCCCACAGGTTCAGCCAGACCGGAGAGCAACGAGAGTTTGAACGCTTTCATGCGGTCACCCGTAGCGAAATAGATCGGGATGGAGACGGCGATGCCTTCAGGAATGTTGTGGATAGCAACCGCCACCGCGATGGCAACACCAAGCGACACGTTGTCAACAGCCGTGGTGAAGGTCGCAATGCCCTCCGGAAAGTTGTGGATGGCGATGGCAAGTGCCGTCATCATGCCCATGCGCATGAGTTTCGGATTTTTTTTGTGCTCGTCCATCTCTTCCACCCGACGTGCCTCGTGCGGATTCTCGAATGAGGGAACCATGCGGTCGATGATGCCGATGAGCAACATGCCCGTGAAAAATGCAGCCACCGTGATGAGCAGACCCGATTTTGCACCCCATTCGGCCACAAGTGCGATTTGCGATTGCTGGAACAACTCGACAAAAGAGACGTACATCATCACACCGCCCGATAGGCCTAATGAGAACGATAACAACCGTTTATTGGTGCGATGCGCAAAAAATGCAATGGTACTGCCAATGCCCGTTGCCAAGCCGGCACCAAGTGTCAATAAAAGTGGATAAAGTATGTTGTTGTCCATATAATAGGCGTGTTTACTGTGTGTAGTAGGGGACAAAGATAGTATTTTCGAGTGAAGAATATATATAGGTGATAAAAATCAGTGGTGCGAAAGAGATCTGACGGACAAAACAACAACTACAATCAGACGGTAAAAACCGAGCGGAGCAATGCGCAATTCAACACAATGCACAATCCTCAAGCCAGAGGTCGCAAAGACTTTGAAAGTACCCGATCCTCGAGCTTGTCGAGAGGTCGCAAAGGAAACAGTTCACGATCCTCGAGCCAGTCGAGAGGTCGCAAAAACTTTGAAAACACATTTCACGATCCTCGAGCCTGTCGAGAGGTCGCAAAGACTTTGAAAACACAATGTACGATCCTCGAGCTTGTCGAGAGGTCGCAAGGTCACGGTGCTGATTGTCTTTGCGACCTCTCGACAGGCTCAAGGATCGGGTGGGGTTTATACGACGGAAAACTTTTTCTTTGTCCTTTTGTCTTGTCAAAAGGATAAAAACCGCCCCGACGGACAAAAAAGACTAAAATCGGATTTACAAGACAAAAACAGGAACAAATAACGTCGGAAACAAATTCAAACAGTTTCTAAAAATTTTCAACTTCTACTTAATTCTTTTAACAGGTTCTTGATTCCGAATTTAATTTTTTATCTTTGCACAATAGATTTCAAACGATTCCTCGAAATGTACTACATAGATATTTTCCTTGAATATTACGGCTGGGAGGGCATGGCACTCGCTGTTGTGATGCTGGGGTTGCTCGGTGTGCAACTCTACTATTATCTCGCCATGTATGGGCATATTCCGGCCTATAAAAACAACAAACGCCCCTCGCTACTTACCACCGAGCCGGCATTGTCGGTGATCATCCCCCTATTTGCGGAGGACTATTCCTTTGTCGAAGAACGCCTGCCGCTGATCTTGTCGCAGGAGTATGCAAACTTTGAGGTGGTAATTGTTTATGTGGGACACGACAACGATTTCTATGAAGATCTGACTCGTTTGAAACAGACTTTTCCGCAGATCACAACCACAAAAATACACCTCGATCCCCGCTTCCCGATTTCGCGCAAGATGGCGCTGAATGTGGGTATTAAGTCCGCACACAATGAGTACCTCATCTTCACCTCCACCGATGCCTATCCGCAAACAGATCGCTGGCTGTCGTTGATGGCCAAGGGTTTTCTTAAAGGTGAAATTGTGCTGGGCTATTGCGGCGTAGAGCAGGGCACCGGATTTACCAATTACCTCATACGCACGTGGCGGATGATGCACGCCGCAGATTGGATCGCCCGTGCGGTTCGTTGCCGCCCCTACCGTGGAATGCTTCAAAATCTCGGCTTGACCAAAAAGATCTATTTCGGCGTGAAGGGGTTCAACTGTCTCAACATGAACATCGGTGAGGATGACCTGTTTATGCAGAAAATCATGACGCGCGAAAATGTGAGTATCATCCTCTCTCCGCGAGCCTCGCTACGTGAAAAAACATGGGGCGGATTTCGCGGATGGTTCAGTTCGTTGCGCTATTTTGGTTCGGCATTTCAATTCTACCCTACCGCCGTAAAAAACTACATCCAGTGGGAATTAGGCAGCCGCCTACTCTTCTTTATAACAGTGTTCTGCGCCCTGATTGTGATGCCTGTGGAGTACAAATTGGCAGCTCTATTGCTGCTGTTGATTCGCTATGTGGTGGTGGTCGTAGAGGTTCGACGACTGGCCAAACGACTGGGGGAGAAGCACATAATAGGAGGATATTTAGCCTATGACTTGCTGAGCCCGTGGTATGCTCTGTGGCTGGGTATTGTGCTGTTGCGCCGAGACGATCGCGTATGGAGATAGACGATTATATCATCGCTGACGACCGCGATTTGGTGAAACTCGTTCTCCGGGGAGACGACACGGCTTTCACCTATCTGTTTAATCGCTATCGGGAGGCAATTTATCGTCTCTTTGTGCAGCGGCTCGGAGGTGGCGGTGTGAACGATGTGGATGACTTGTTGCAGGAGACCTTCATCAAGGTCTATATCAACATCCACCGTTACAGCGCAGAGTACACCTTCGGACAATGGGTCTACACCATTGCCCGCAACACCTTTATCGATTTTGTGCGCAAACGGCAAGATGACCTCTCCATTGACGATCACTTCTCAGCTCCGATTTCGAGTGCCCCCACACCCGAAGAGCGCATCATCAACCGGCAACAGCAGGTGCAAATCGAAGGCTACCTCGAACGGCTCACACCCCGCTACCGAATGCTGATCATCATGCGGTTTTTCGACGAATACTCCTACGAGGAGATTGCCGAGAAACTCACCTTGCCGCTGGGGACGGTCAAAACACAAATACACAGAGCACGTGAACGCATGTGCCGATTCATAACCGAAGGAGAGAAAAATGATTGAACTGATAGAAAAATATTTTCCCGATCTGACCCCGACACAGCATCGGCAATTCGAGGCGTTGAACGGGCTCTATGCCGAGTGGAATGCGAAGATCAATGTGGTCTCCCGCAAGGATTTTGACCAGCTCTATCTGCATCATGTACTCCACTCGCTGGCCATCGCCCGCGTATGCCGGTTTGAGCCGGGAGCACGGATTTTAGACGTGGGTTGCGGCGGCGGATTTCCCACCATCCCGCTGGCCATTCTCTTTCCCGAAGTGCACTTCACGGCGGCTGACTCTATTGCCAAGAAAATCAGAGTTGTGACAGAGGTACAGCAGGGGTTGGGGCTGGAAAATGTGGATGCGCAATGCGTGCGTGTCGAGAGCCTTGTCAATGCACGTTTCGACTATGTGGTGTCGCGTGCGGTGACCGACATGACGACTTTTGTCGGCTGGATATGGGGCAAAATCGAACGCGGACAAAAGGGCTCGCTTGCCAATGGTATCCTCTGTCTAAAAGGAGGCGAACTGGCTGAAGAGTTGGCATTGACTCATAAACGGTGGGATATTTATAACATTTCGGAATTCTTCGACGAGGAGTTTTTTGAAACCAAGAAAGTCGTCTACACCCAAAAAAGATAGCCGCCCGCACAAAACAATTCATGCTTCTCAAATCTATCGAGAGGTCGCAAGGGTACTTGAAAATACACGATCCTCGAGCCTGTCGAGAGGTCGCAAGGACACGGTGCTGATTATCTTTGCGACTTCTCGACAAGCTCGAG
>JAVXCD010000141.1:0-5264 GCA_036659655.1 Alistipes sp. | reverse complement strand
CAAAACGACCTCCACAGATAGTGTGGAGGTCGTTTTAAACGTATACATTGACCTGTTAATTGATGCTCTTACGATCCTGCAAACTTTCCGGTGAAGCCGCTTCCATGTCATTCTGGAGTTTCACCATCGAGACAACGGCTGCTGCCGCCTCATCCCCTTTATTGCCTAATTTACCACCGCAACGATCCAACGCCTGTTGTAGGTCATTGACCGTTAGCACACCGAATGCAATCGGCATATTCCACTGCATTTGCAACTGAGTAATGCCTTGTGTGACACCCTGACAAATGAAGTCGAAATGACGAGTATCTCCTTGGATCACACAACCCAAAGCAATGACCGCATCGACATCCGTATATTCGGCGAAAAACTGTGCTCCGAGCGAGAGTTCGAATGTGCCGGGGACATATTTAATTTGAATGTTCAGATCGGGGCAACCGGCACTACGAAGTGTGCGCACAGCACCTTCCAGCAACGATTCTGTAATCTCACGATTCCACTCCGCCACAACGATGCCGAATTTCATTTCGGCAGCCGAGGGTAACGCAGGATTGATCTGTGAGAGGTTATGGTGTTTGGTTGCCATGTTGATTATTCGTTTGTGCCGAGCAATTTCTCCGCTTCACGCGCATCGTAAGATGCCGGATAGGTAGAGAGAATCTGCTCGAAATAAGCCGCAGCTTTCTCCTTATTACCCAACGCCTGCTCTACCAGACCGGCTTTGCGGAGGTACATCGGAGCGGTGAGGTTGTTGTCGGCGGCTTTCACAGCCTTGTCGTAGAATTTCAGAGCCGCAGCGTAATCCTGCTTATCCACAGCAATGTCGCCCTGCAATCCGTAATTCTGCGCATTGATGAGTGCTCCGGGGAGCCCTTTTACCGTGCTGAATTTGGCTAAATAGGTTGCGGCATTGGCCATATCACCCGTTTTAAGGTAGCAGATGCCGGCATAATGTTTGGCCAGATTACCCGCAGGTGTCGAACCGTATTTCTCGATCACATCCAGAAAACCTGCTCCGTTAGCATCTCCGGAGAGAGCCAATGCGTAGTCTGCATTCTCCGCTTCGAAACGATACTGTGCCTCCGAGATCATCTCGGCCGCCTTATCCACACGAGGCAGGGAGATCAGCGCGCGATAGCCGTACACCAAGGCTGCGAGAAGAAGGAGTCCGAGCAATGCATAACTTAGCATCTTGCCATGGGCCTCAAAAAAAGTCTCTGTTTTGTTCATTGCCGTGCTAAGCGTCTCCTGCTCTGCACCATTTTGCTTTGCCATAAAAATTGTATTTTGTTGTTTGTATTTTTGCTATTAGCGAACAAAAGTACAAAATAAAATCGGGAATAATGCAAATTACGGTTTGAAAAACAAGAAACCGCCTAAAATTAGGCAGTTTCTTGTTTCGGAACGAACCAAAAAATGATTCGGAAATTTATTTTTTGGCTTGGAAAATAGCCTTTAATTCGCCGTTGCTCAGCAGCAGTAACATCGAGCCGTCCATCTCATAATGAGTGGCTTGCGAAATAGCATTCGTAAAACTCTGTTCTTTATCCATGCCCGGACAAGCCATCATCGTGGTGGCCAGCGGACCGATTTTCATCGCCCCCTTCACATCTGCACTATATGCACCCATGATGCGGTTGCAGGCCCCCACACCCGAAATGCGGTTGTCATCCGAAAATTGAATCGTGAACTTATCCGGTGCGGGAAATTCATTCTGCCCCAAAAGTTGCACCAGTTGCCATTCGGTGCCCACAAGCGGACGGCGATTCTTCTTTTGAAAACTTTTGCAGTTACAGCAACCCACCAAAAGCCCCAGAACGGAGAGGCAAAGAACGATTTTTATAAAACGACCCATAATCAAACTATTTTAAAATTGTATGATGCAAATGTAGGCAATAAATTGTAACTTTGCACAAATCAAAAAAACACTTGAATGAAAAATATCATTGCATCTGCAGCGGCACCGAAAGCCGTTGGACCCTATTCTCAAGCTGTCGAGGCAGGCGGCGCACTCTACATTTCGGGGCAACTGCCCATCGACGGAGCCACAGGCAAGATGCCGGAAAGCATCGAAGCCCAGACCCGGCAGTCTCTTGCCAACTTGGGACACATCCTCACGCAAGCCGGTTACACATTTGACAATGTCGTAAAAACCACCGTATTGCTCGACAGCATCACTGATTTTGCAGCTATGAACGCTATCTATGCCGAGACTTTCACCCGGCAGATGCCTGCCCGGGTCTGCTTTGAAGTGGCCAAACTTCCGATGGGCGCAAAAGTCGAAATAGATGCCATTGCGGTGAAATAATCTTCTTGAAAAATTACAGCTACGCCCAAAGATGCGTTACAGTAGGTTGTAGCGCATCTTTTCTTTTTTTGTAGATAAGTTGTGCATAAGTTTGGTGGCGCGATACAATTTTCAACGAAAAAAAGATACAATTTTGTAGTGCTGAAATCGCCCCCGAGGGTGATATATAAAAAATATAAATTAAGTTATGTCAACAATTACTAAATCTACTGTCCCGCAAAAAGTATCTTACAACGATGCGGTTGCCGAATCGAAGGTCTACTTCGAAGGAGACGATCTTGCCGCAACGGTGTGGGTGAGCAAATATGCCCTCAAAGATTCGTTTGGCAACATCTATGAACTTTCGCCGCGACAGATGCACGAACGCATCACGGCGGAGATCGTCCGCATCGAGCAGAAATACCCCAATCCGCTGTCGCATGCCGACGTGTTCGAGTTGCTGGATCGGTTCAAATACGTCATTCCACAGGGCGGTCCCATGACCGGTATCGGCAATAATTTTCAGGTGGCTTCGCTATCCAACTGCTTTGTAATCGGGCACAAGCATCCTGCCGACTCCTATGGCGGCATCTTCCGCATGGACGAGGAGCAGGTGCAACTCATGAAACGCCGGGGTGGCGTGGGACACGACCTGTCTCACATTCGCCCCACAGGTAGTCCCGTGCTCAATTCGGCCTTGACCTCTACGGGTATCGTCCCGTTCATGGAGCGTTACTCAAACTCCACACGTGAGGTGGCGCAGGACGGACGACGCGGTGCATTGATGCTCTCGCTGTCGATCAAGCACCCCGATGCCGAGAAGTTCATTGATGCCAAAGTCGACACCGGCAAAGTGACGGGGGCAAACGTCTCGATCAAGATTGACGACGAATTTATGCGTGCCGCGATCGCGGGCAGCAAGTACCACCAGCAATTCCCCATCAAATCGGATACGCCACAATATGAGCAGGAAATAGATGCGAAGAAACTCTGGGAGAAGATCATCCACAACGCATGGAAATCGGCTGAGCCGGGTGTGCTGTTTTGGGATACAATCATCCGTGAGAGTGTGCCCGACTGCTATGCCGACGAGGGTTTCACGACCGTGTCCACCAACCCCTGCGGCGAGATTCCACTGTGCCCCTACGATTCGTGCCGGCTGTTGGCGGTGAACCTGCTCAGTTACGTGGACAACGCCTTCACGGCGCAGGCTACGTTCAACTTCGACAAATTCCGCCAACACGTCGAGAAAGCCATGCGGATGATGGACGACATCATCGATTTGGAGTTGGAGAAGGTCGAGCAGATCATTGCGAAGATTGCCGCCGATCCGGAGGATCAGGACATCCGCCGGGTGGAACTCAATCTGTGGGAGAAGATCCGCGCCATGGCCGAAAAAGGTCGTCGCACAGGCTTGGGTATCACTGCTGAAGGCGACATGCTGGCCGCCTTGGGCTTACGCTATGGCTCCGACGAGTCGATTGCCTTTGCCGTCGAAGTACAGAAAACATTGGCCTTAGAGGCTTATCGTGCTTCGGTCAAGATGGCCAAAGAGCGTGGTGCGTTCAAGGTGTACGATGCACAAAAAGAGTTAAACAACCCGATGATCGCCCGCATCAAAGAGGCTGATCCCACCTTATATAAGGAGATGGTCAAGACGGGTCGTCGCAATATTGCCATGCTGACCATCGCACCCACAGGCACAACGTCGCTCATGTCGCAGACTACCTCCGGCATCGAACCCGTCTTCCGCACCGTCTACAAACGTCGCCGCAAGATCAATCCTTCGGATCAGGATCAACACGTGGACTACGAAGATGCTACGGGTGAGAAGTTTCAGGAATACAACGTCTACCACCACAATTTTGTCAAGTGGCTGGAGGCGAACGGCTACAATACGAACAACCTGCAACACATTAGCGACGAGGAACTTGCAAAATGGGATGCCGCCTCACCCTATCACCAAGCCACAGCCAACGATATTGACTGGTTGTCGAAGGTTAAGATGCAGGGAGCCATCCAGAAATGGGTGGACCACTCAATCTCGGTGACGGTCAATCTGCCGCACGACGTGTCGGAAGAGTTGGTGGCCGATGTATACCGCACCGCATGGGAGTGTGGTTGCAAGGGTATCACGGTCTATCGCGATGGCTGCCGCAGCGGTGTGCTGCTCGAAAAAGAGAGCAGTAACAAGAGTGGTGAGTTGAATCCGGCCAACACCAAACGGCCGAAGTCGATTCCTGCCGACATCGTGCGCTTCAAGAACGGCGCGGAGGATTGGATCGCCTTCGTGGGGCTGCAAAACGGCCGCCCTTACGAGGTCTTCACGGGTAAGATCGAGGAGGATGCAATGTACATTCCGAGTAAAATCACCCACGGCTTCATCGTCAAGGTTCGCGAGGAGGACGGGCGAAAACGCTACGACTTCCAATATCCGGATCGCTATGGCTACATGAACACCATTGGTGGTATTTCACGCCTTTTCGACGAGGAGTTCTGGAACTACGCCAAGTTGATTTCGGGTGTACTGCGCCACGGAATGCCGATCGAGAAGACCGTTTCGCTGATCGAATCGTTACACCTGAATAGCGAGAGCATCAACACATGGAAAACCGGTGTCTGCCGCGCATTGAAACAATACATCTGCGATGGCACCAAATCGAAAGGCAAATGCCCCAGTTGCGGACAGGAAAATATGGCCTACCAAAACGGCTGTCTGACCTGTATGTCGTGCGGATACTCCAAGTGCGGATAGAAACAGATTTCGCAATAATACAAAGGGTTCGGAAGATCATATTCCGGGCCCTTTGCCGTATAGAGAAACGACTTTTTCGCCAAATTAAAGATGATTGTTAGATTTATTTTCTATATTTGTGTAAGAAACTGTTTTAAATTTATTAATCTCGTTCTTTTCGGCTCTTTTCGCCCCGGCTTTCGTCCTGTAAATTCTCATTTAGCTCGCTAAAATCGGATTTAC
>JAVXCD010000140.1:0-5283 GCA_036659655.1 Alistipes sp. | reverse complement strand
AGCAGAGCAAAAAATATTCACGATCCTCGAGCCTGTCGAGAGGTCGCAAGGTCACGGTGCTGGTTGTCTCTGCGACCTCTCGACAGGATCGAGGATCGAGTATTGTGTTTCCAAAGTCTTTGCGACCTCTCGACAAGCTCGAGGATCGAGTGGAATTGTGCGTGTGTCTTTGCGACCTCTCGACGGGCTCGAGGAGCGTGAATGTTTCCTGCTTGAGACAAGTGTAAGTTCCGCCAACAAAAATTACAACTTGATCCAAAAAAAGGCCAAGCACAGAATGCTTGACCTTTTAGATTGACAGTTCGACGTGCTTATTTGGCAGGAGTCTCTGCGGGCTTCTCAGCCGGAGCAGGTGCCGGAGCAGGTGCCTCAGCGGGGATCTCAGCGGGGATCTCAGCCTGTGGCATTGCGGTAGTCTCTGCATTGATTACGCGCTCTTGCAGAGCCTTCGCATCTTTAGAAATCTCACTATTGCTCTCCGCAACCAATCCTCTATCCATAGCCAAGGTAGCCAATAGGCTCAAGACAACGATGCCGACAGCCATCGCCCAAGTGAATTTTTCCAGAAAATTACTGGTCTCACGTACACCCATTACCTGATTGGAGGCACCAAAGTTCGCGGCCATACCACTTTTGGGACTTTGAACCAATACTGCGAGGATAATCAGTACGCTCGCAACCAATATTAAACCGATACAAATTGAATATAACATATCTCTTAATTTTATTATTTTGTTTCTATTTTTTCTATAAGTTCGGCAAAGTAAACACTTTTTTCCGGATTTAGCAAAATTAATTTGCGATAAATAGTGAGAGCCTCTTTGGAAAGCCCTTGAGAGAGATATATTTCGGCCAACTCCTCACTCACCACGTCGTCCTCCTCACTCAACTCAGCCTCGGTGCAGATCTCCGATTCGGGTTCGCCGTCCTCAGCAACAATACGCAGATCCTCCTCTTGCAGAAACCGATCGATCAGATCTTCCGACGACAACTCCGTCAGAGCCTGCGGATGAATCTCGTACAAATTGATGGCGGCTGTCGCACAAGCCGGATTCAGCAAGCGAGCATCGCCCTGCCCCAGCCGTCGGGCACGGACAATACGAGCCGGCGTAAACCATTCGTATTGCTGCACAAGTGCATCAACCTCAGCATCAGTCAGGGTGTTGGTCGCGCCCTGTGTGGCAATATATTCTTTGAAAGGGGTCATGTCGCTACCAGTTTGAAGCTGCGGCTTGGAAAATATCGGTCACCAACTGATCCACAATTTGGGGAATCAACTCCCCCTCGGCCTCCGTCAGTAATTTCGCAGAGTCGTAATCCGCATAGGCAGAGAAACTCTTATTAAAAGACATCGCCTCGTCAATGGCATTGGTAAATCGCACCTTCACGGTGATTGTCAAGCGGTTCAACAAAGCGTAGTCATTGCTCGATACCGACGCTGTGGTGGAGGTGTAGTTGATGATTTCCCCTTCGAAAGCAAAGTCACCCCCCTCATCCACCTGCTGCAAACGGGTCTGTCTTGAGAATTTATCTTTCAACCCATCGGTAAGCGTCGAGCTCAAAATCGGCGACACCATGGTGGCGTTGTTCGGGAAGTAGGCCACGCTGAATGTTTTGGCATCGGGCGGGATAGAAGCCCCCGAAAGCGAATACTTCATGGTCATGCCACACCCCGCAGGAAGTGCCGTGCAGACCAATAAGGCTATTATATAAATGTATTTTCGCATCATGAATTTGTTTCGTCTATACCTAATTCTTTAATTTTACGGTAAAGTGTCCGCTCCGACATGAACAGTTCCGCAGCGGCCTCCCGGCGGTGGCCGTTGTTACGGCGCAACGCGCGGATGATCTGCTCGCGCTGCATATCAGCCTTGGTCAGTTCGTAGGGCGGTTCATCGGGTACCTCCTCACTCTCAGCATACACCGCTGCGCTCTGTGCCACAGTGGGCAGCAGCCCGGCAATGTCCTTGAGGGGCTCATGTGAGGTGTGACCATGTAGCATCTCTGACATCATCCGTTTGAGGTCGTTGATGTCGCTGCGCATATCGAACAGCACCTTATAGAGCAACTCCCGCTCGCCCGACATCGTATCGTCCATGCCATGTCCTTGTCGTATGGGGGTCGAGGGCCCTTGAGGAGGCAGGTATTTTTCCAAAATAGCGGGTGTGATCAGACGCGTCTGCTCGATAGCCGATATTTGTTCTGCAACGTTTTTCAGTTGGCGGATATTGCCTCGCCAGTAGTATTTTTCGAGCACTTGACGTGCATCTGCATCGAGCGTAATAGGCGGCATGCGATACTGAGTCGCCACATCCCCCGCAAATTTGCGGAACAGCAAGGGAATATCCTCCGGCCGCTCACGCAACGCCGGCACCGCAATGGGCACGGTATTGAGCCGATAGTAGAGATCCTCACGGAAGCGTCCCGAGGCGATGGCCTCCGGCAAATTCACATTCGTCGCCGCCACCACACGCACATTAGTCTTCAGGGCTTTAGCCGAACCCACACGGATAAATTCGCCCGACTGCAAAACCCGCAACAGGCGCACCTGCGTCGAAAGGGGTAACTCCGCCACCTCATCCAGAAAAATCGTGCCGCCATCCGCCTCCTCGAAATAACCTTTACGCGCATCCACAGCACCTGTGAACGCCCCTTTTTCGTGCCCGAAAAGTTCGGAATCAATTGTACCTTCGGGAATCGCACCGCAGTTCACGGCAATATATTTGTTGTGTTTACGCGCCGAGTAGGCATGGATGACCTGTGGAAAATACTCCTTGCCGACACCACTCTCGCCCGAAATCAAAACCGACAAATCGGTCAGTGCCACACGCAGGGCAATCTCCAACGCCCGATCCAGAAGTGCAGAAGTGCCGATGATGCCGAATCGTTGTTTGACTGTTGTGATATCTGTCATGACGCTATTTTATTTCATCCGCAGGCTCCGGAATTGTCGTCGAAAGCGAATCCGTCTGCTCCACAACCTCTGACACCGGCAACTCTTCCGTCTCCCGCATATAGCCGTACGCAATCGCAACCACAGCAATCACAGCAGCCACAATGGCCAACAACAGGAATTTGTCGATCTTCTTGCGTCCCGTACTATCCACATAGGTGTAGGGAGTGGTCGTTTTGACCGGCTTGCCATAGCGCAACCCTTTCACATAGGGTGCCGGATTCATCTTGGCCGAGGTCGAAATCTTCGGATCGCGATGCAACTCCGACTTCTCTGCCGGACAGGCTTCAGCAGCAGGTGCATCGGCAGCAATCAACTCGTCGTGACTGGGCATATAATCGAAAACAATAGTGCCATTTTCGCCACTGTGCATCACCCCAAAACCCTTCAGATGATACTCGCGACCGGCCTGCACCGCATGACGGAGTTCGAAAATAAAACGATCGACCGCACCTGCGGCCTCCAGTTCGCCAAGCCCCTCAGCCGTGAGTAATCCACGTAAAATACCATCGTCTCGCTTTAGAAATTCAGAAAAGACGACACTTTCACCGGGAACTTTCACGATAAAAGCCCCCAGTTGCGGAATAACCAAACGCTTGTTGGTCTCCAGATAATGTGATATGATTTGAACTAACACCTCTTCATCAAATAAATTATGTTTCAAAATTACACTTTTTTTTTCTAAAACCGAAAAAAGAACAGAAGGATTTCAAAATATTCACAAAAACCGTTGTGCATCTCAAAAATAATTAGCTACTTTGCACCGCGAAAAACACAATCCGCAGAAGCTACTTCGACTTAAAATTTGCAATGTAACGACGACGGATCTCAACAAACAACTGCAACAAACCATGAAAGACAAGTACATCGATCTGATTGATCAGACCTTCGATTTCCCTCAGGATGAGTTCACCGTAGAGGACAGTGAACTGAATTTTCACGATATTCCGCTCATGGAGTTGATAAAACAGTACGGAACACCTCTAAAGATAACCTACCTTCCCAAGATCTCGCAACAGATCAATCGTGCCAAACGAATGTTCAATGTAGCCATGGCAAAGGTGGATTACAAAGGTTCGTACAACTATTGTTATTGTACAAAATCAAGCCACTTCTCCTTTATTTTAGAGGAAGCTCTCAAAAACGACATACACCTCGAAACCTCGTCGGCATACGATATTCACATCATCAACTCCCTCTACGACAGCGGCATCATCGACAAGGATCGCTACATCATCTGCAACGGTTTCAAACGTCCTCAGTATGTGGAGAATATCGCGCAGTTGGTGAACGATGGATTCGCCAATACGATTCCCGTGATCGACAACAAAGAGGAGGTAGATCTCTTCGACGATGTATTCACCAAGAAATGCAAGGTAGGCATCCGCATCGCCTGCGAGGAGGAGCCTAAATTCGACTTCTACACCTCTCGACTGGGTATTCGCTACAACGAAATCGTCGACTTCTACAAAGCGAAGATCCAGAAGAACAAGAAGTTCCAACTCAAGATGCTGCACTTTTTCATCAACACGGGAATCAAAGATACGGCCTACTACTGGAGTGAATTATCGAAGTGCATCAACGTTTACTGCGAGTTGAAAGCCATTTGTCCCGAACTGGATAGTCTGAACATCGGCGGTGGCTTCCCCATCAAGAACTCACTCAACTTCGAGTACGACTACGAGTACCTGACCGAGGAGATTGTCGCGCAGATAAAGAATATATGTACACGCTCCGGCGTGGACGATCCCAACATCTTCACCGAGTTCGGATCCTTCACCGTAGGCGAAAGCGGCGCATCGCTCTACTCGATCGTCAACCAAAAGCAACAGAATGACCGGGAGTTTTGGTACATGATAGACAGTTCGTTCATCACGACCCTACCCGACACATGGGGCATCAATCAACGTTACATCATGCTGGCCATCAACAACTGGGACAAGGAGTATCAACGGGTATTTCTCGGAGGACTGACCTGCGACAGCGAAGATTTTTACAACGCCGAATCGCACACCAACGCCATCTTCCTGCCCAAGTTGGAACAGGGGAACACACAGTATATCGGATTTTTTCATACGGGAGCCTATCAGGAATCTATCGGCGGCTTCGGCGGACTGCAACACTGTCTGATTCCCGCACCGAAGCACATCATC
This sequence comes from Alistipes sp., assembly GCA_036659655.1. Classification (GTDB taxonomy): domain Bacteria; phylum Bacteroidota; class Bacteroidia; order Bacteroidales; family Rikenellaceae; genus Alistipes. The sequence goes on along the minus strand of JAVXCD010000140.1, from coordinate 177 downwards.
ATTGACCGCGACAAGAGCGACAACGAGTACTACACCCGTCTTTTTGCCAAGGAGCAGTCCTATCGCTCGATGTTGCGCATTTTGGGCTATTAGGAACACCTCATTCGACTCTTGGCGATGAATTGGCCGCAAAGATGCTGGGGGGGGGGCTCGGTCCTCGAGCTTGTCGAGAGGTCG
>JAVXCD010000139.1:0-5318 GCA_036659655.1 Alistipes sp. | reverse complement strand
ATTGTGTTCCTGCGACCTCTCGACAAGCTCGAGGATCGTGAACTTTCAAGTGCCTTTGCGACCTCTCGACAGGCTCGAGGATCGTACATTGTAACCTTTGCGACCTCTCGACAAGCTCGAGGATCGTACATCGTGACCCTGCGACCTCTCGACAGGCACGAGGATCGGGAACATGTGCACCCAAAGCCTTTGCAACCTCTCGACAGGCTCGAGGAGCATGTATAGTTTTAGCCTGTCGATTCCGAGATCCCTCGAAGATCACAGTATATACATACACAGAAAGAGCAGGAACGCAAGTTCCTGCTCTTTCTATAATGATTACCAATAATTAGTAACCCAGAGATTTTGCCGCTGCGTAAGAGATCTTCAGTGCATTTGCACGACGAAGTTCCTGTTTCACATCGGTGATCATACCCATTTTAGTCGATTCGTCGGCTTTCAGACAGATAGTCATGGAGTTGCGGTCGTTCTCGCTGAGTTTATCGCGCTCGGCGGCCACAAAATCCAAAATATCCTTCGTTGTCTTATACGAGTCATTGAGTTGGACACGGGGAGCCGTACCAAACTTGGCCTGCATCGACAGAGACGGTTGTCCGACATGGATATAACTTACCAAAGATTTCTTCTCCAATTTCTGTACTTCGGTTGCTTCGGGAAGTTTATACCGAACCAACAACTCCTGATCACGCATGGTAGTGGTGACCATGAAGAAGAACAGAATCATGAAGATCACGTCTGGAAGAGATGCTGTTGAGATAGGGGGTAGACCTTTGCCACCCTTTTTTTTCATTACTGCCATATCCTACTTCTTTTGCGGTATATTACGTGGTTCTGCCTCCGATATCTTCAATGGAACTGCCTTTGAAATCACATTGCGCTGCGCCTCCGACAGATTCGCGAACTTGTCACCGAATTTGCGGATCGAGACCTCGTCACGCACCTCGTTGAAGGCACGGGTGAGTTCGTTCTGCACCACGATATAGTTCTGATAGCCCGTATCACGCGTCGTTTGCAGTGAAATAACACCTGCACTCACGGGGTATACCCATTTGCTACCATCCGGAAGATCAAACTCCTGATTTACCTTCTCAGGAAGATTTGCATCGTCCGAAGCATTCAGGATAAATTCTTTTGCCAGATCTTTCAATTGACGGAAATCAATGACACTCTGGTCCTTGGGGTTTCCCGCCATGATAGAACCTCCACCGGAAACGAGCACAAGGAAAAGATTACGTTCTTTTACCTTGATTTCATCCTGCTGCGGAGAAATGGGCGGAAGCATCCGCACAAGACCCGTATCAACATTCATGGTGGTCGCTACCAGAAAGAAAATCAGCAACAAGAACGCGATATCGGCCATTGAGCCGGCATTGATTTCCTGTATTTGTCTTTTATCTGTTGACATTGTATTTCACTATTTTAGAGCTCCGTAAATCTCGGTAGCAACGGCTGTTACAAATGCAGCAACCATAGCGACATAAGTTACAATAATGCTGGTTTCGGTAAGTACCGTTTCGCCTGCACTGAAGACTCCGCCGCTAGCAAGGTTGGGGATCTGAATCGAGTGGCCGGCAGAAATGAAGTAAGCTACACCGACAATTACGATAATCAGACCGAGCGAGGCAATGGTTCCTTTGATGCCTGCGGGGTTTTGAATCATTCCGAAGAGGGCGCAGAAGAGTGCGGCACCAATCGCAAACACCAACAGGAAGTAGCACCAGATGATGTTGAGACTGATCGACGGGTCGTCGAAGACTCCCTCCGGATGTGGCGAAACCAAGGCATACACCAGCAAAACTACGGTGATGGCCATCAGAACGCCCAACAATATATTTAATGCTTTTTTCATAATTTGGATGAATCTTTTAAAATCATTGGATTATTTCTTGTTGTATGCTGTCAGGATATCCATCAAGGTGATAGAAGAATCCTCCATATCATTCACCAAAGAGTCGATCTTCGATACGATATAGTTATAGAACAACTGAAGAATAACCGCAGCGATAAGACCCATCAAAGTAGTCAAAAGGGCAACCTTGATACCACCTGCAACCAAGGTCGGGCTGATATCACCGGCAGCTTGGATCGAGTCGAAGGCCTGGATCATGCCGACAACGGTACCCATGAATCCCAACATAGGAGACAGCGAGATGAACAAGCCGATCCAAGTAAGACCCGACTCCATCTGGCCGGTCTGAACCGAACCGTAAGAAACAACAGCTTTCTCGACTGCATCCAGACCCTGTGTGTAGCGATCCAGACCTTGATAGTAGATCGAAGCGATCGGGCCACGGGTGTTGCGGCAAATTTCCTTTGCAGCGGGGATACCACCGGTTTTCAAAGCCTCCTCAACGTTGGCGATCAACTTCTTCGAGTTGATAGTAGCCAAAGACAGGTAAAGAATGCGCTCGATAGCAACGGCCAAACCGATTACCAAGAATACAAGGATAGGAAGCATCCATGCCCAGCCACCCTCAAGGAACTTCTGCATCATCACGTGGTGCATTGTGTCACCAGCGATAGCCGTATCCTCAACTACTGTTTCGTCAACCGTAGTGGTTTGTTCTGCCGTAGTCGGTTCTGCCGGAGCAGCAGGCTCTTGTGCAAATACATTAACAGTACCGAGTGCAAACAGGGCTACTGTCAAAATCAAAAAAAGTTTTTTCATAGTTGTGTTTGATAAATTAGAATTTGATTAGTTAATTTTTTTTATTTGTTGTGTTTTGAAATTTCTTCATTAATTTTTCATTCTTTTCTCTTTTTTTCGACCGCATCAACCATTTCCGTTCGTTTTCCTCATCGGATCAAGTACACCATTCGCCTGCAAAAGCAGAGCGCTTGATAGCGCCAACACACTTTGGTTCAGCACATTAGTTCGCAAAAAAACCTTATTAAACCCTCTTACCATATTAAATAGGGTATATTAGCAGTGCGAAATATAGAAAAAAAAAACGTTCCGTGCAATCTCTTACACCGTAAATTCTCCTTTTATTGGTTTTTGAAGCATCGCCCGACATTCTGCCGCCGACAGATTTTGACCCAACACATACATAAGTTTGGTGACGGCAGCCTCGGTCGTCATGTCATATCCGCAGAGCACGCCGATTTTCTGCATACGGAGTCCTGTTTCGTAGAGCGACATCGAAACCGTGCCGCCACCGCACTGAGTCACGTTGAGAAAAATCACTCCCCGACGGATGGCCTGCTCCAACAGGCGCAGAAACCACTCGCTGGTGGGCGCATTGCCCGAACCGAACGTCTCAAGCACAACGGCTTTAAGCCCCTCCATCGACAACATCGCCTGTAAAATACGTTCGTCGATGCCGGGGAAAAGTTTGATGATGCAGACCCCGTCGCTCAACTTCGTCGCCACGCGCAGCGTCGGCGTGGTGTCGGCCGGTCGCAAGATCGCCCGAAGGTTGTAGCTGATGTTCACCCCCACCTCTGCCAGTGGCGGGTAGTTGTAGGAGCGAAAGGCATTCAACGCCTCGGCACTCCGTTTGCTGGTGCGGTTCGCTCGAAAAAGATGATTTTGGAAGTAGAGGGCCACCTCCGGAACTTCGGGCCTCATGCCGATGCGAGCTCCCGCAATCTCGATGGCGGTGATCAGATTCTCGCGGCCATCCGTGCGCAAAACACCGATCGGGATCTGGCTGCCGGTAAAAATCACGGGCTTAGCGAGATTTTCGAGCATGAAACTCATCGCTGAAGCTGTGTAGGACATGGTATCGGTACCGTGCAGCACGACAAAACCGTCGTACTTAGGGTAGTTGTCGCGGATGAGCTCCGCCAGCGCAATCCAATTTTGCGGAGACACATTCGACGAGTCGATCACGGGATTCATCGTCAGCACCTCAATATCCACATTCAGCCGTTTGAGCGAGGGGAATTCATCGTAAATACCGCTGAAATCAAACGGCACAAGTACCCCCGTTTCGGGATCGGGCTGCATACCGATTGTGCCACCCATGTAAATAATTAAAATTGAAGATCTCATATTGTTATTTTAAGACACTGTTTGAATTTGTTTCCGAAGTGATTTGAAAACTATTTTTGTTCCTGTTTTGTCCTATAAATCCGATTTTAGCGAGCTAAATGAGGATTCAGAGGGCGAAAACAGGGGCGAAAAGAACGAGATGAATAAATTTAAAACAGTTTCTAACGGAGAAGCTATTTTAACAGATCGCGCTCTAATCCGAATAGACGGATGGCCGTCGCCGTCGTTTGCAAAGCAATCTGCTCGGCGGTCACCCCCTTCAACTCGGCAATCTTTGCACAAATATAATAAATATATGCCGATTCGTTGCGTTTTCCGCGATGAGGTACAGGAGACAAATAGGGACAATCGGTCTCCAGCACCAAATCCGCAAGATCCATTTCACACACAACCTCAGCCAAAGCACTCCGCTTGAAGGTCACCACACCTCCGATGCCGAAGACAAAATCACCGCACGCCTTCAACGCCCTATAACTCTCCACCGTGTCGGTGAAAGCGTGAAACACCCCTCGCAAGCCGCAACCCTTGTATGCACCGATTAGCGCAAGAGTCTCCGCCCACGCATTGCGTGTATGAACGGCAATGGGCAGGTCATACTGCAAAGCCAGTTCGATCTGCCGGCGGAACGCCTCTGTCTGCTCCGCCTTAAAATCGGCACTCCAATAGAAGTCCAGTCCGATCTCACCCACCCCGTAGAACCGCTCCACAGGTGGATGGGCGAGGTACTCCTCCACCTGAGCCAACTCCTCGCGCCACAGCGGATTATCATTGACCGAGGTGGGATGTAACCCCATCATCGGCAGGCAATGTTCGGGATAGGTGCGGCACATCTCCAGCATCCGCCCGTGACAGGACAAGTCGATGGCAGGGAGTAACATCCGCACCACACCCGCCTCAAGAGCCCGGCCGACAGCCTGCGCTCGGTCGGCATCGAACTCCTCAGCATATAGATGTGAGTGTGTATCAATTAGTTTCATGATCTGTTTATTTAGAAACTGTTTGAATTTGTTACCGAAGTTATTTTAGTGCTATTTTTGTTCCTGTTTTTGTTCTATAAATCCGATTTTAGCGAACTAAATGAGGATTTATAGAGCGTAAATAGGGGCGAAAAGAGCCGAAAAGAGGAGATTAATAAATTTGAAACAGCTTCTTAGTTTTGCGACCGTAACAAGCAACGCCACCTCCGAGTACAGCCCCGAAGACAAAGGAGAATAGATAGATTCGCCAAGAGGAGCTGAAAATTGTTGTTTCCTTTCATACGTTATCGTTTTTTCTCGTATCTATTGCCCGGTAATTGGCGCACGGCACCGGCCAACTCCAG
>JAVXCD010000138.1:2578-5338 GCA_036659655.1 Alistipes sp. | reverse complement strand
GCTTGCAATCGAGATTCTTCGTGGGTCATTTGAGTTTTTTTGTTAATTTGTTGATAATCCTTTTTGCGCACCGTTTGCGATTCGCAGCACGAATGCCGGAAACATCGGTCTGACCGGAATCAGAGAGCAGTCGCACAATCTGCTTTGCATCGTATGTTGAGATCTGAATCATCGTCTTGGTTTTTAAAATGGGTACTCGTCATCTGTGTTGCCCCAAGGCAGATTGGGCTTGTTTGCGTCCGTGGGGTGTAGCCAGTTTGAATTGTCGAGCAGATAGACATCACCCGGGGGCACTTCGTAGCGACCGTTCTCAAGGTTGTATTGTAATTCGATTCCTTCGGGTGCGGGTGATCCTAAGTTCTTGAATCGTACCTTGAGGGGAATGAGTGACGTGCGCCCCGTGGCGAAGTTGCGGTAGATCGAGATTCCATAATCCGCCTTGTTGTTGAAGTTTGCCGAACCTGAAATGTCATAGAGCGTGGGGGCTTTGTAGGTGCCATTGATCTTCTCCATTTTGGCCGGATGCGCCACAAGGTGTACCAGCACGTCGTATTGCTTGGCAAAGCGCGTCAATTCATCCAGGAAACGCCCGATGTACTTGGTGTCTGTCTCACCGGGAAGTGCTTTTTGCTCCAAGCAGTTGAAGGGGTCAATCACCAACTGCTTGATGCCTTTGCGCTTGACAAAGAGTTTCGCACGCTCAAGGATTGAGTCGATAGAAGCGTTCTGGTAGGGTTCGAGCCAGAAGAAATTATCCTCGATATAGGAAAATACCTCCTCAAAATCCTCCTCGCTGAGTTTGCCCTGTTTGAACTTGCAACCCGTTATCTTCTCGGCAATCTTCGAGAAGTGGCATTTTAGCGGATAGTTCTCCGGTGAGAAGTAGAGCGTCTTCCAACCGTGACAGAGGTTCATCTTGACCATCAAAAAGTCCACAAATTCACTCTTGCCGTGTGAGGGTATACCCGTCCATACGGCCAGCCGCCCGGTCTCCCAACGCAGATGCTCGTCAAGAGCCTCGATACCCACGCCGTCACCCTGTGAGAGTCCATTTTGGAACATCGAGTAGATGTCGTCGTACTGGTCTTGCAGGTTTAAGTAGCCTTCAATTGGGATCTCGGCGGCTGTCTTGAGCACCTCGTCAATGCCGGCCTTAAACTCCTTGCAGAATAGTTCGTTGGCATCCTTGTAGCCCTTGTAGGTCACAATGCGACACTTCTCCACACCCAGACGGCGGATGAGTTCGTTGCGCAACTTCAACCCCGCCTCGTCGAAATCAGCAGCGATGTAGAATTTTTCGATGTGATCCAGTGCATCCACGTAGTTATCCAAGTAGGTTAAGTCGGTAGCCCCGGCACCGTTAGGTACCGAGCAGACGTTCCAATACCCGCACTCCTCAAAGGTTAGTTCGTCCATCTCACCCTCGCAGATAATCAACTCCTTGGAGGTGGCAATGGTGTCGAAGTTCGAGAAGATCAACTCCGCGTCCTTGACCATGCGGAAACTCTTTTGGGGTCCTCGAAACTTGATGTTGACCAGTTTCTCACCCCGAAAATAGGGGAAACAGATCACCTCGCAGGCTTTGCCGAATTGCGGCATAAACTCCTGATCGGTGTAGATTCTGCGTTTAAGCAGCGTGTTTTGCGAGATCATTCTACCCCCAAACCAGTGCACAGCCTTGTCCGAGAGTGCGGTAATGTTTTTCCATTCGGGCACGGCGTAAGCCTTGGCTTCCCGTTGCCGAAGTTGTGAGTGTACCGAGAAGGTCGCCTCGCAGTGGTTGCAGCGCCCGACTTTCTTCTCGTCGTTCCAGCAGAAGCACTTGTCGCGTTTCTTCTTGCGTCCTGCCGAACACACGGGGCAAGTCATGTAGTTTTCACCTGCCTTGGTGGGTGTGATCTCGTAGAGTTTACCCGTATTTGTTTCGAAAATAATCATAACGCAATGCCTAATTTGTTGGTTTGTAGCGTAAATTCGTCGTTAAAGTTCTTGTCGGAGAGGTATGTGCGGGCTTTCTTGCACCACTTCACGTCATTCAGGGAGTTGTAGTAGGGTTGGATATTATCTCTGGCTCTGCGTTGTTCCACCTGTGAGAGTCTGTGCCAGTACTTGGAGGCTGCCTCTCTGTCGGTCTTGTTCAGGGAGGTGATACGATGATACGCATTCCAGAACTCCTCGAAGGTTGTCTCTTTCTCTTTTGGGGGGACTATGGGGGGGATATTCTCTTTCTCTCTCTCATCTTCGACTACGTTAGTAGGAGAAGATATACTATCACTATCACTATCATATACAGGGGGGCTATTGGTATCACTTGCTATCGTTTGCTTGCTTTTGGTAGCATTTGCTTGTTTTGCTTGCTCTTGATTGCGATTGCCACCTTTAGATCCGGCTTGTCTGCGAGCATTGACAATGTTGTCGTAACGCATCGTATCTTTATCAATATCAAGCCTTATGAACCCGAAAGCAGCGCGCGCCTCTGCTGATAATTCAGGGGTAATTCCAGTGCATACATAAGCCGAAATAGCCTCGTAAATTTCAAGTCTCACCGCAGGCGAAAGATCCTTGATGGCATCGCACCACTTGGAATAGAAGATGAATGTATCTTTTATCATTGTTGTTTTTCTTTAGGTTTGAACCAAAAATCATTGAGCGTCTGCCCGTATTGCAACCGACACTCGCCACAGAGAGCATTGATGCAGCGCTTCATCTCGGCATCCGAACACTCGGGCATCTGCGCCCAAATTTCGGCGATGTAGAGTG
>JAVXCD010000138.1:0-2480 GCA_036659655.1 Alistipes sp. | reverse complement strand
GCATGATCGGGAAGTCGGTTCGCCAACTGTTTGCCTCTGACAATATCTGTAATGACATTGTATATGTGTTCCTTACGTGCAGTTATATCCATATTCTGTGGTGTTGCATTTCTCGTTCAATACTCTGTAAATATTCCTCTTCATGTGGTTCAGGCAGGTAGATCTCAGCCTCGGCACTCGACCAGTTTCGGAACCGCGCAATCGCATCAGACATCTCCCCTGTATCAAGATCGGCACTACTGCGTAACTCTTCAACCGCACCCACAAAACGATCTGTCTTCTTACGAATAAACAGGGTTGGGTTACACAGTTTTTTGAAGTACTCAACTTTGACATGCTCCAGCGTGTAGCCCGTCTGCATTGCAAACTCCCCCAAAATAGCGTGTAGATAGCTGTTTTGATCGTTCGAGCGCTTGGGCTTACGCTCGGAGCACTCCACGATCTTACGCCTCTCAAACAGCGCGTTTACGCGTTTTTTGAAGCGCTCGCGATCAAGCACCGTATCGAGGTCGTAGACCATGGCTTAAAACGGCAGGTCGTCTACCACTGCTTGCCCGGTGGAGGGGTTCGGGGTGGATTGCTGTTGTTGTGCATCCGGCTTTTGATAGGGCTCGGAAACGGCAACTGAAAAATATTTCTTACCCGACTTTGCCTCTTTGAGCCACAAGGCAATCTCCAACTTTTCGCCACTTGGCGTGACAAAACTGCCCTGATAGTGGGGATAAGACTCTTTTTCTCGTTTTTCATTTTTGAAAATGGCACCCTGCCCGGGTTTTTGTTCGTAGTCTGACATAGTCTTTATTTTTTGAAAGTTGTTGTAATGGTTGTTGTAGATGATTTTACCGGTGGGAAAAGCAGTTCCCCCGTTTCGGGGTCGGCAAGTCCCGACAGCGGTAGCGACTTGAGCATCTGCTCCCGCTCCTTGATCCGCTGCGAAAGAGACTCCAACTCGGCGATCATCTTCTCGCGCGTCGAATCACCACAGGCAGTATAATCATACTTTTGTCCGACCTCTTTTTCCTGCAACACACAGTCTCCGAAGGTGTATCCTTTGCGCTGATCTGTGTATTTGGATAGTTCATGCAGGGTGATCTCTCGCACGTCCTTATCCGCCTTGTAGGTCTTGATCACCTGCTCCATGCGGCTTACGCTGATATGTGCCTTGATCGGGTCTACGTTTCCTTGGATTATTGCATGGATAGCATCGGCAGCCAACTCAGCAATGGAGGCGCTCTCCTGTGTCAAAATCAGATTGCTCATTTTTTTAATTTTTTAAGACAGTACATTTCATATTTTTCTTTGAAGATCACCAGCACCTCAGCCGAGACCGTGCGACGCTCACAGATCCAGTGCGACGGATTGAAGTTCGACTTGTCAACACAGAGCGCATGAGCGTTGTACACCCATTGCATCACTTGATCACACATCGCATCGTCGGCAAGATGCTCCATCAATAGAGGCTTCTTTGAGGCGGGGGAGGCGGGCGTTGCTGTTACAATAGGATCGGGAACGGCAGAGGTGGGTGCAGGTACTCGTTTGCCTAATTCGTAGCGTATTTTGCCGTTGTGATCCACAATGGAGAGTTGATTTATAGCGCGCTGCTCATCATATCCGATTGTCTTAACCGAAATTTTGACGCTCGACTTGAGATAAAATTTGCCGTTTTTCTCTGTCGTCTCGTCACCGGAGAGTGCCACCCAAATAAACGGGGAGGTGTAGAGTTCTCGACCAATACCAACGTTTACGCAGGCTCGTTTGAAGGCATCTGAAGCCTCGCCTTTCTGTGCATCTGCATTACTCTCAACCCCGGTATCTTCTTTGATAATCCACTGCTTGGTCTCCTTGTCGTAGATTGAGACACGGCAATAGTTTTTGCCGTCAAAAAATGCGTGCGTGCGCTGCCATCCATACATCCCGAAGGTCTCATCCAACACCGACATATCGGCTCGTGCATTCTTGTAAAGCAGAAGAATCGCCCCCTTTGCCGTGCATTGCTGTACGCGAACCTCGATTTCGTCCGCCCGTAAAAGTCTAATGTTACACATGGCTACTTCTCAAGTATATCAAATTCAGCACCTTCAGGAATGCCTATTACGCCCTCTTTGATCACGGCAATACGCTCGGTGGCTGTGAGGTGACGCGTATTCTTGTACGAGAAATACTCACGCCCTTTGTAGATGATTTTAATCTCGGTCATAATTTTGTTTTTTTTTGGTTAATACTCTTGTGTCGGGGGCAGGACTCGAACCTGCAAGGCATTACGTTTTGCAACCACCTCCTAACGCTCTCCGTTAGTGCGTCTATACCAATTCCGCCACCCCGACCGCCATTTACTCCACGGCCTTAAATGTGGAGAACATCTGCTCCTTGACCCACTGAAGAGCGTAGCCGTCCTGTTTTACCGCTGCTAAGCAAATAGCCTCGGTCTGATTTGTGACGTATCGAAGAGTAAGTCCGTTCTGTTTCACCGCCTCCAATGC
>JAVXCD010000137.1:0-5380 GCA_036659655.1 Alistipes sp. | reverse complement strand
AAAAGAGGAGATGAATAAATTTAAAACAGCTTCTAAGAAGAGCAGCGCAAAACCAGATGCTTCGTCTCGCTCTGAATGACAACAAAAATAGAGATGAGCCCCTCTTATAAAATACTGATTTACAACAATTAATTGAAACCTTATTTTACATTAATAGTAAATTCAGGTGGTTTTTTTAACGATTGTTGTATTAGTCATAAAAAAAATCTATATTTGTAGTAACCAATTTAGTTTATTGTGGGGAATGTCAGTTCTGCTTGTTCCAAATTTGGGTTACAGGCACCACACAGGGCATCACATATCCTCCTTATAATCAAAATTCACCCTTTGATGCCGAGGGTGACGTGCTATTATGAAAAAATATTTTTTATTGGTCATCTCGCTGATTCTGGCCGTTAACTGCTTCGCAGACAAACAACAAAAGGCCGATGCCGAAACAGACAAATTCCGCTACGACATCGAATATGCGAGAGCTGCGGCTGACGGCATGTGTCAGGTCAAAGTGTGGAGCTACTCCAAAAAATCACGCATCGCCGCTGAGCAATGCCGCAAAAATGCCGTACACGGCATCATCTTCAAGGGCTATGCGGCCGGAGACGGTTCGACAGCGTCGCAACGACCGCTGGTGAAAAACGTCAGCGTACAGAACGAAAAGGCTGATTTCTTTGAGGCATTTTTCAATGACGGAGGCAATTACCGTCAATTTGTGTCGACGATAACCGACGGCAGCATGGAGGTGAAGAAGGTCGGCAAGCAGTACAAAGTCGGCGTGGTGGTGACGGTTTCCAAAGACCAACTCCGCAAATTCCTCGAAGAAGCCGGCATCATCCGCTCGCTGACCTCGGGATTTTAACGATGCACAACCAATAACACTTAAAAAAGACAAATAAAATGAGAAAATTCCTATTGACAGGTCTGTGCTGTTTGATGGCCTCTGCCACATTTGCACAAGCAAAGAAGCCCACGCTGATGGTTATTCCCAGTGACCTGTGGTGTAATACCAACGGCTATATGACCACCTACGACAACCAAGGCACAGCGGTGGGTGTGCCCGATTATCAGAAAGCACTCCAGAGCGATGTTAATCTGCTGCCGGTAATTGCCAAGATCAACGATTTGATGGCGGATCGCGGTTTCCCGTTGAAAAACTTAGAGTCGGAGGTGAAGAGCCTCAGCAAGAACAACGCCGAGATGAGTATGTTGCAGAGTAAGTCGGGAGCCGAGGTCAACAGCAGCCCGATCGACCAGTTGCGTCAGCAGGCGAAGGCCGACATCATCATCCAGTTGACGTGGATCATCCACGAGACAGGACCTAAGAAATCTATCACCTACACCTTACAGGGACTGGATGCCTACACCGACAAGCAGGTTGCCGGCGATAGCGGCACCGGTGCACCCTCGTTTACTGCCGAGGTTCCGTTGTTGCTGGAGCAGGCCATCAATACCCACATTGACAATTTCTGCGACCGTTTGCAAGCGCATTTCGACGATATGTTTGCCAATGGGCGGGAGATTTCGCTCAACGTCAACATCTTCGACTCCTCGCCCGTGAACCTCGAAACCGAATTTGACGGAACGGAACTCTCCGAGATCATCGACAACTGGATGGCCGACAACGCTGTCAACCACCGTTACAGCCTGACCGATGGAACGGAAAACTACCTGAAATTCGAGCAGGTACGCATTCCGATCTACGACGAGCGTGAGCGTCCGATGGATGCCAATCGTTTTGCGCGCGATCTGGTGAAATACCTTAAGGGTGCACCCTGCAACATTCCACTTATCAAGCAAATGAATCAAGGACTGGGTCGTGTGACATTGGTCATTGGTGATAAATAATAGAAAAAATGAAAAAAATAGTAGCCATCGCATGCTGTCTGGCAACGCTCGTTGCAGCGACAGACCTTGCGGCACAAAATACGACAAAGAAGAGCGTTCCGCTGTCAATTTTCGTTCCGGAGCAGGCCGAGTATGTACCCACAATCGCACAGGAGGCCATGGCCAACAAGTTGCGCCAAATTGTCAACATCAATGGCATGGGTGCCACGGACGATGTCGGACAGTTTGTGGTTACATGCACACTCAGCGTCACTGATAAACAGATTGTGAGTGGGGCTCCGATGAAAATAGCACAAAAAATGGATGCCACTTTTTATATAGGCGACAACTTCGGTAAAAAAGTGTTCGGCACCACTACAATCTCCGTGCGTGGTGTAGGGGATAATGAAAACAAAGCTTACATCTCGGCCTTGAAGCAGATCATGCCCGCACAGCCTCAGTTGAAAACATTCATTGAGAATACCAATACCAAAATCATCAACTACTACAACGAGCAGTGCGACAACATCATCAAGCAGGCACGGACGTTGGCTCTGGCCAAACAATACGAAGCCGCTTTCTTCCAACTTTCGCTCATACCGGAGGCTTGCGAAGAGAGTTATGCCAAGGTGCTGGTCGTGGCAAACGATATCTTCCAGAAATACATCGACGACAAAGCAGCAGCTTGCTTAGCCAAGGCAAAGAGCATCTGGAATGCGGGACAGGATCGTGAGGCCGCAGAGGCTGCCGGAGAATACCTTGCTCAGATACTACCTGATGCCACTTGCTATGCACAGGCAGAGGCTCTGGCCAAAGAGATCAAGAGCAAAATCAAAGATGATTTGGCTTTCGAGCGTGCCATGTACAAGACCCAACTCGAATGGCAACATCAAGAGAATACGGCGACGATTAAGGCGTGGCGTGACGTGGGCGTGGCTTACGGAAACGGCCAAAAGCAGACAACTTATAACCCCGTGTGGCTCGTGCGCTAAAAGGAAGAAAACCCATCAACTAACCCAAATATGAAAAAAATTTTATGCTGCCTCGCAGCATTGGCCATCGGCTTTCCGACGATGGCTCAGACAGACACAACCTCTGTTGCAGCAACCCAGCAACCGCAGGAACAAGCCAATCCGAACAACGGCAAGATCGATAAGTACCGCCGCAGTTCACTCTACTCTGTGCTGATCAAGCACTCAACGTTTAAGTACGGTAACACCATCGACTCCACCTTCATGGCAATGCCCACACCCGACAAGTTCAACAACCACGATCTGGCTGTGAAATCGTTCGAGTCGACAGCCGTCAAGCAGCGGAAAAAAGGCAAGGCGAAAGTAGATGCCAATACCAAGGATATTAATCAATTTCTGCAAGAAAGTCAGGTTGCCAAAGGACTGGTGGAGAAATGGTTTGATCGCGACACGGTGACCGGAGCTTTCGACATGAATCTAATTCGCCAGCGCGGTAATTACGATGCGTCACAAGCCGACATCCACATTGCAGATGCCGGTGCTTTGGGACGGGCGATTTTGGCCGATGCAGGTGAGGATCTAATCGGTAAAACCTTTGTGCTGATCAATGACATTACCTTTGTGGATAAGGGTGAGAAGTCGGGGAAAGTCGGAGGTTGGTTGCGCCTGTTAGGGCAAGTTGCGGCTGTGGCTACCAACAACGACAACCTTGCGCTTGCGGGTAAGGCGGCCGGAGGGCTGGTGAGTGAGATCGACGGTTTTTCGGTCAACATCACCTCCTATCTCTACCGTCTGGAGTGGAACGAAGACACCGCAGGGATGTTTTATACGCAATATTGGGTAGATCAGGAACATTGTGATCCGCTCCGCATACAGGCCTTTGACACATGCAACCTATTCAAAGTTAACTATGTAGGTACTACAACGACCTCAGCAGCGAATCTTTCTACAAAGAGTTTCGCCAATAAATCGAAGGAGTCGCAGATGCTGAAAGTCTGCACACGGGCTCTCGACAAATCCATTGTGCAGTTGCAGCGCGAATACGACGAATTCAAGGTGAACGTCCCCCTCTACAAGATCAACGAAGACGGAACGGTTGATGTGCAAATCGGCCTAAAGGAGGGTATTAATGCCAAATCGCAGTTCGACGTGCTGATGCCTGTTGAGACCGAGACCGGTACAACGGTGTACAACAAAATAGGTAAAATAGAGCCTGTTGAGGATCGAATTTGGGATAATCGTTTCGGTGCAGATGAGGATGCAGCCATCTTAGCCGCAGACAAAGATGCCAAAAAAGACAAGGACGACGAGGATGTAGCCGGAGATGTGACCCTGACCGCCACAACGTTCCGTGTGTTGAGTGGTGCAAACAAGATCGTGCCGGGCTGTCTGGTGCGCGAGGTGACCATCAAACGGGATTAAGAAACTGTTTCTAAGTCTCTCTTGTTTTCTACTAAATAGCGTGAAGAAGCGACGGCCTCTTCACGCTATTTCTTCTATATCTGGCGAGATTTGTTTTGTGCATAAATTACATTATCTTTGCAAAAAAGATAAAAACGATGAGACAGAAAATAGAATTTATACCATTCAAATCGACCTCAGACAAGGGTTGGAACGAGGCATGGGCTCTTTACGAAGCAGCCTTCCCCCTCAAAGAGAGCCGTTCGCTCGCAGATCATCTGCGTGCACTTGAAGATCCTCTGTTCTCGGCAGATGGCATTTGGCGAGACGAGCAATTCGTGGGCATTTTCTTCTATTGGAAGTGTGCCGGCTATTACTATGGTGAGCATCTGGCCATCTCCCCCGCGTTGCGCGGACAGGACATCGGGTCGACTGTGCTTGCGGCTTTCTGCGATATGGCGGGTCGAGTGATTTTGGAGATTGAGCCACCTGTCGATGATCTGTCGATCCGTCGGTTGCATTTCTATCAACGAGCCGGGTTTACGGAAAACCCGCATGAATATATCCATCCCTCCTTTCGCGAACCCTTTGAGCCGCACAAACTTGTGCTGATGAGTTACCCTTATCCGATTGACGCGGATATAACGCGGAAATTCGAGCGTTTTGTGCACGACACGGTGTTGAAATACTCCGAACATCACAAGGATTGAGTCGTCTTTCGGCAAATCAAGCAAACTTGTTTGCGCTCGTTACTAAGAATTTTGAGCGCTGTTTTTGTTCCTATTTTTGTTATTTCAGCTCGCTAAAATCGGATTTACAGGGCGATTAATAAATTTAAAACAGCACTCTAAATGCGCTCCCAGTATAGCAGCACAATGCACGATCCTCGAGCCTGTCGAGAGGTCGCAAAGATACACAACACACGATCCTCGAGCTTGTCGAGAGGTCGCAAAGATACACAACACACGATCCTCGAGCTTGTCGAGAGGTCGCAAGGATACACAACACACGATCCTCGAGCTTGTCGAGAGGTCGCAGGGTCATGGTGCTGGTTGTCTTTGCGACCTCTCGACAAGCTCGAGGATCGAATGGGTTTTGACCTGCTCTGTTTTGTTCTGTTCTTCCGACTTGGCAAAAAAGCGTGAAGAAATCGGAGGGCTAAAAATGCCCGGAAACGGAGACCTTTTGCT
>JAVXCD010000136.1:0-5387 GCA_036659655.1 Alistipes sp. | reverse complement strand
CGAGGATCGTACATTGTGGTTTCAAAGTCTTTGCGACCTCTCGACAGGCTCGAGGATCGTACATTGTGTATTCAAAGTCTTTGCGACCTCTCGACAAGCTCGAGGATCGTGAATCAGCACCGTGTTCTTGCGACCTCTCGACAGGCTCGAGGATCGTGGACGTTTCCTGTTTGAGACAAAGGTAAATCTATTCGCTAACAAGAAATGCCGCTAAGCCCTAAAAATGGATCAAACCGTAATGCTTGTTGGCGTAAACCCCTACACGATCCTCGGGTCTAATTTATTCTTCCCACCGGAATTTCATCTTGATCCGATATTTTATTGACCACATAAATTGTGAATTATGAATTGTTTTGTAATTTTGTGGTTCCGAATGAATCATAAATTATAAAATACAATGCTTACATTAAAGCAATTGAGAGATGACAAGGAGCTTGCAATTCGCAAACTTGCCAAAAAAGGGGTAGATGCTGCTCCGGTCATCGCGAAAATCGAAGATCTGGACGATCGCCGCAAAGCCCTTCAGATTGAGTTAGATGGCTGTTTCGCCGAGCAAAATAAAGCAGCCAAGTTGATCGGTGCGCTGATGGGTCAAGGTAAAAAAGAGGAGGCGGAGGCACAGAAGGAGCGGGTGACGTGGTTGAAAAACCGCTCTGCCAAACTTGCTGCGGAGGCCAAGGAGGTTGCCGACTTGTTGCAGGCGGCCATCGTGTTGCTGCCCAATTTCCCTGCTGACATCGTGCCGGAGGGGAAGACTGCCGAGGATAATCTTGTGGTGAAATTGGTGGAGACCTATACAGAATTGCCCGAAAATCCGTTGCCTCACTGGGAGTTGGCACGCAAATATGACATCATCGACTTTGACATGGGAGTGAAACTTACCGGTGCGGGATTTCCTGTGTACAAAGGTAAGGGTGCGCGTTTGCAGCGTGCGTTGATAAATTTCTTCCTCGATTGCAACACCAAGGCGGGTTATCTGGAGATCGAACCCCCGATCATGGTCAACGAGGCTTCGGGCTTCGGTACGGGACAATTGCCCGACAAAGAGGGGCAGATGTACCATGCCACGGTCGACAACTTCTACCTGATTCCTACGGCCGAAGTGCCTGTGACCAATATTTACCGCGATGTGATCCTTGACGAGAAAGATTTCCCTGTCAAGATGACGGCCTACACACCTTGCTTCCGTCGTGAGGCCGGTTCCTATGGTAAGGATGTGCGTGGATTGAATCGCCTACACCAGTTCGATAAGGTTGAAATTGTGCAATTGAGCCTGCCCGAAGTCTCTTATGCCGCACTCGATGGCATGGTGGCACACGTGGAGAGCATCGTGAAAGCGTTGGGTTTGCCCTACCGCATTTTGCGGCTCTGTGGGGGTGATATCTCGTTTACGTCGGCTCTGACTTACGATTTCGAGGTCTACTCCGAGGCGCAGAAACGCTGGCTGGAGGTGTCGTCCGTCTCGAATTTCGAGTCATTCCAAGCCAACCGCTTGAAACTTCGCTACAAAGATGCAGACAAAAAGATGCAGTTGGCGCACACACTCAACGGCTCGTCGCTGGCTCTGCCGCGCATTGTGGCTGCGCTGTTAGAGAATAACCAGACGGCAGAGGGCATCCGCATCCCGGAGGCGTTAATTCCTTACACGGGTTTTGATATTATCAAATAAGTTTCTATATTTGCATAATAAACACTATTAATAAATAAAAATTAAAAAAATGGCTTACAAAATTTCCGACTCTTGCGTTGCCTGTGGCACTTGCATCGACGAATGTCCGGTAGAGGCAATCTCTGCGGGTGATATTTATGTTATCGACGCTTCAAAATGTGTTGACTGTGGTACTTGCGCAGGTGTTTGCCCTTCAGAGGCGATTCAGCCCGAATAAGTGATTTTTCGGCACAAAAAAAGCTCACTGTAAAGTGGGCTTTTTTTTGTGCCATCTAACGATCCGATCCGGGGCAAGGTGGCATTCCGGTAGAAGGGTTTTTTGAACAGTTTTTCAGGCAAATAGTTTCCATAGTTGGGCGGAGAGTACCTCTGCCAACAGGTAACAACCTATAAATGCACCGGCGGCACGTGCTCCGCGAAGGTTGGCGGCTACGGCGAATCCCATGTAACTCCACGCAAAGAACCACACCAAGGCGATGAGTGCTGCGACGGAAAAAATGAGCACTGCGGGCGAGATGCCCATTGTTGCCATCTCGGCACCGGTCTGCGTCAGCGCTGCAAGGGTGAACGAACGAACAGCCGGCAATGCAGACAGTAGCACTAACAGCAGAAAGGGTAGACGGGCAAAAAGATTGTTGCCGTAGATGTCGATTGCTCGAATTTTAGATTTGGAGAGCAACCTCGCCGCGAGGTAGAGCAGAGAGCCAAAGACGCACCAAATGATGAGTTGCTGCACAAAACATTTCCACAACGGCAACTCCGCATAGCCTGTCGACACGATTCCACGGCAAGTCGTGCCTAATTGCCATGAGAATAGGGCACTTAAAATAAGAATAATCAGACCTATAATAATGGTCTTTTCTCCGGCAAGGTAAACAAAGGGATTAATCAGCTTTTTCATCTGCTTCAAATTTAATAAGTTGTGTGATAATGTCATCCAGTCGGTTGCGCACGGTGGGGTAGCTTAAACTTAACTTCTGCGCCATCTCTTTCAGCGAGCCGCTTCTCATCACAAAGTCCAGTATAAATTGCTGATCTTCTGCCGACAACTGCATCATCACAGGCAGGTGATAATCGCCCTCGATGTGTGTGTTGCAACATGCGCAGTGCATAACTTGGACGCTCAATCGTTTGCCGCACGATGGGCACATTTTAGGTAAGTTCTTATAATTTGACATTTATTCGATAAATTTAATTATTATATTGCAAAGTTAATATATATATAAATAAAATGCAAATAATGATTAATTTATTTTTAAATACTATTGCTCTCTTTGAGGATCTCAACTTTTTCTAAGCGGAGTAGTTGCGCTTTGATCGGCAGCCCGCCGGCGTAACCGACTAATTGGCCATTGGCTCCGATGACGCGGTGGCAAGGGATGAGAATCGCAATCGGATTGCGGTTGTTCGCCATACCAACGGCGCGGGTGGCTTTCGGATGGCCGATCTGCGCTGCCAATTGCTTGTAAGAGCGTGTTTCGCCGTAGGGAATCGTTTGTAATGCGTGCCATACAGCCTGCTGAAATGGGGTACCCTCTGTTGCCAACGGGAGGTCGAAAATCTGCCGTTCGCCGGCAAAGTACTCCTTGAATTCTTGTTGAGCCTGTTGTTGCAGGGGCGTAATTGGCTCCCGTAGGCTGCTTTCCTGCGTGTTGCTGTAAAAAACCGCATGAATCGCCCTCTCGTCCGAGGCGATTCCCAAGCGACCGACGGGGGTTTCGATAAAAAATAGGTCAGGCATACTTAACTGCAAATGATTTCACAAAGATAAGAAATTATCTAAATTTGTTTAACAGCGAGATTTGCTGTACCTTTGCACCTCATTTCTTTTAATAAAATAATATGATTACAGTTTCAAATCTAGAAGTACAATACGGGAAACGCATCCTATTCAAATATGTAAATCTGAAATTCATGCCCGGTAACTGCTATGGTGTGATCGGTGCCAACGGAGCGGGTAAGTCCACTTTTCTCAAGGTGTTGAATGGCGAAGTTACCCCCACGAAGGGCAGTGTGACATTCGGTCCGGGTGAGCGGCTGGCAGCACTCAAGCAGGATCACTTTGAGTATGACCAATGCACCGTGTTGGACACCGTGCTCATGGGACATCAGCCGCTGTGGCAGATCATGAACGAGAAAAACACGCTTTATGCCAAGCCTGATTTTTCGGATGAAGATGGTCTGCGTGTGGGTGACCTCGAAGAGAAATTTGCCGAGATGGATGGCTGGAATGCCGAGAGCAATGCAGCTAACCTGCTGAGTGGATTGGGAATAAAGGAGGCATTGCACCACGAATTGTTGGGTAATCTGAATGCGAAAGAGAAAGTCCGTGTGCTGTTGGCGCAGGCTCTTTTCGGCAAACCAGACAATTTGTTGTTGGATGAGCCGACCAATGACTTGGACTTGCAAACGGTGTCGTGGCTCGAAAATTACCTGTCGAACTACGAAAATACGGTGTTGGTGGTCTCGCACGACCGTCACTTTCTCGACTCCATCAGTACACACATCATCGACATAGATTATAACGACATCAATCTTTTCTCTGGCAATTACAGTTTCTGGTACGAATCAAGCCAGTTGGCAGCACGTCAGCAGCAGAATCAGAATAAAAAGGCTGAGGAGAAGAAGAAGGAATTGGAGGAGTTTATTCGTCGTTTCAGTGCCAATGTGGCAAAATCGAAGCAGACGACCAGTCGCAAAAAGATGATCGAGAAATTAAACATCGAGGAGATTAAACCTTCGATGCGCAAATATCCTGCGATCATCTTCCAACCGGAACGCGAAGTGGGCACGAAAATTCTTGCAGTCGAAGGGCTGAGCAAGGTTGTCAATGGCGAAACGTTGTTCAGCGACGTATCGTTCACGGTGCAAAAGGGTGACAAAATTGTGTTTCTTTCGCGCGAACCGCGTGCTGTGACCGCTCTATTGGAGGTGTTGACAGGCAACGAACCGCACGATGAGGGGATGATAGAGTGGGGTGTGACCGTCAATTCGGCCTACCTGCCGGTGAATAATGCTCCGTTTTTCGAGAGCCAACTCAACATTGTGGACTGGTTGGGACAATACTCCGCAGACACCACCGAGGTTTTCCTGCGCGGCTATCTGGGCAAAATGCTCTTCAGTGGCGAGGAGATCTACAAGCAGGTAAGTGTGCTTTCCGGAGGCGAACGGGTGCGTTGTATGCTTGCTAAGATGATGATCCAATCCCCTAATTTGCTGGTGATTGACTCACCGACGAACCATCTGGACTTGGAGTCGATTCAGGCGTTTAACAACTCGCTGACCGGATTCAAGGGCAATGTTCTGATGACCTCACACGACCATGAATTCATCAATACCGTAGCTAACCGCATCATCGAGATCACACCGAACGGCATGATAGACAAATACATGGATTACGATGATTACATCACCGATGAGCGAGTTGCCGAGACACTGGATAAGCTTTACAACAAATAAGAAGCTGTTTTAAATTTATTAATCGGATTTACAGCACAAAAACAGGAACAAAAATAGCGCTTAAAATAACTTCGGTAACAAATTCAAACAGCTTCTAAATTATCGGTAGTGTATCAACCAGATTATCTGGCGCAGGAACTACATGATATGATACAACGCAACATTGCCACAAGGATCTTTCAATCCTTGTGGCAATGTGATATTGGGTGACAACTAAAGTCGGTCGGTTATAACTTCGGGGGCAAGCGATACTTCTTGT
>JAVXCD010000135.1:0-5418 GCA_036659655.1 Alistipes sp. | reverse complement strand
CAAGGATCGTTTGTGTATTTCTGCCTGATCCACTTTTCACCCACCATTTTCCACCGGGTTTTGCGCTTGATCTCAAATAACTTCGGTAGCAAATTCAAACAGCGTCTAAATCTATCAGACCTCCACCGCAATTATGCACTCCCAGCGAGGCTGCTTTTACCTTCGAGGGGGAAACGAGAGCGTGCGGGCATCGAGATGAGCATCGGGGAAGGAGCTCCAGTTCCATGCCTGACCATTCGAAATACTCACTTTGCGCACCCGAAGGGTGTTGTTATCAATCACCATCACGTGCGAAGGCAGTGCTTTCCGTTTTACGGAAACGATCGAAGTCATCGACACAACGGGAGCCACTTTCACCAGTTGCAGGTTTTGAAAGGTGGGTTTGAAAGGTGCAAGGTATGCCAGCGAATCGGGTAGTGTAAATTCAAGTTTTTTCTTGCCGTCTCCAAGTTTGAATTCTTGTGCTGCCGCAGACAACGCAAACAGCAGCGCAACGGTCAAAAGTAGTGTTCGTTTCATAAGCAATACTTTTTTGTGGGTTCTTCTTTGTGCAAATATACAAAATTACGTTAAAATACACAAATTTAACCATTAAGAAACTGTTTTAAATTTATTAATCTCCTCTTTTCGCCCCAGTTTCCGCCCTATAAATCCTTATTTAGCTTGCTAAAATCGAATTTACAGGACAAAAACAGGAACAAAAATAGCTCTCGGTAGCAAATTCAAACAGTTTCTAAAATACCTCCTGCAAAATGGCCACTGATTGCACGGTATGAATGGCATCGAGGTGATAGCCGTAGTAGAGAAGCATCGCATTCAGAAAATCCACCCGCTGATGCCTGTTTAACCCTATCTCGGCCAAGTAGCGGACATCACACTCCACAAAATCGTTCAATATGCGGGCATTCTCCTGCGTCATGGCGGTGATGTGTGTCGGACAAATATCCGTATAAACACCTTCGCGAACATCAAACCAGTCGCCATCGGAGTATTCGTTGCCGGGCGAGAATCCCAAGAGGTGGCTTAGATTGGTCAGAAACCACAGATGAAAATTGGAAACGCCCTCTGTCATGGCATCCAACGCCTCGATACTGCCCCACACAAAGTTGAACAACGCCTCGTTGGGTTCACTCTCCTTGATCAATTTATAGAGCACCTCCGCCATAAACAGGGCGATGGTCGACTTGCGCACATCAAAAGGCAACGAGCGCAACGACATGGCGCTCTGCACCTCCTTAAAGCGGTGCATCTGCATCCGACTCGACTCCAGTCCCTCGAATTCGACGGGAAACATCGGCTGGAGCAGAGCCGCCTTCGATCCGTGCCCCCGTGAACTGCGCACCCCCTGCACCATGTATGTACAGCGGCCACCGACATCGGTCAGCAAGTACGCGATCAGGGAGGAGTCTCCATATTTAAGTGTGTGGAGCACAATGCCCCGCGCTTTATAGTTTTTCATGTTTTTCCCATAATAGGCAACTGTTTTTCACAGCATCCGCCGTCGAACCAAGAGGATATTATGTAAGAAACTGTTTTGAATATCTTAATCTCCTCTTTTCGGCTCTTTTTGTTCCTGTTTTTGTCCTATAAATCCTCATTTAGCTCGCTAAAATCGGATTTATAGGACAAAAACAGGAACAAAAATACTTCTAAAATAACTTCGGTAACAAATTCAAACAGTTTCTAAAATTTTTGTACCTTCGTTGCGCAAAGAGATTAGGTGGGATAAAGATAGAGTTTATATGGCAGAAAATACGAAAAAATGGGAGGAAAGTGCCCGCCGTTACCGCATATATATCAAACTCGAAAAACGGTTAGCCGACAATACGGTCGAGTCCTATATGCGGGATCTGACCCAATTTGCCCACTACATCCTGCGACAGTTCGACGTGGCTCCCCGCAAAGTGGAGGCTGCCATGATCGAACGCTACATGGGGTGGCTCTTCGATCACGGGAAGGAAAAAACTTCCCAAGCGCGCATTTTGAGCGGAGTTAAGAGTTTTTTCAACTACCTTCTGCTCACCGATGCCATCGAATCGTCACCCACAGAGTTTATCGACACCCCGAAGTTCGGACGGCAACTTCCCGACATTCTCTCCACCGCAGAGATCGACCGCATCATTGCCGTCATTGATCCCCGTTCGGCAAAGGGCAGTCGCGATAATGCCATGCTTGAGGTGCTCTACTCCTGCGGATTACGTGTTTCCGAACTCACCTCGCTCCGCATGGGCGACCTGTTCTTCGGGGAGGGTTATATTCGCGTAATCGGCAAGGGAGACAAGCAACGCCTCGTGCCTATCAGCAGCATTGCCCGCGACAAAATTCAACGGTATCTCGAACAACGAGTTTGCCCTCATCCGGGCGAAGATATTGTATTTCTCAACAACAGGGGTCGGCAACTCACTCGTGTAATGGTCTTTACAATCCTCAAGGCGGCGGCTCTGCGTGCCGGAATCGACAAGCGGATCAGCCCTCACACTTTTCGCCACTCCTTTGCCACGCACCTGTTGGAGGGCGGTGCTAACATCCGTCAGGTGCAGGAGTTGTTGGGACACGAGAGCATCCTTACCACCGAAATATATACCCATCTCAATAACGAGCACCTGCGCGAGACCGTCGAGAAGCACCTGCCGATATAGGTAAAACAGTTTCTTATGCTGCAACGGTTCCGATCATCTTCACACAAAAGTCCGTTTTTCAACACAGTTGCATAAAACTGGCACAAAAACGTATATTTGTTTGATGTCACAGGGTGTACTTTTACTTACGAAACCAAACAACACTTCTACCATGACACTCAAACTGTTTTTTATCGGACTCGGTCTGTTGGCTTCCGGCTCGGTATTTTCACAAACAGCCACCATCCAAGTGGATGCTGCAACGGTAAAAAATCGCATTACTCCTTGGCTTTACGGAGCCTGCATAGAGGATGTAAACCACGAAATATACGGTGGCCTTTACGACCAAAAGATCTTCGGAGAGAGTTTCGAAGAACCTGCCGCTCACGCCAAATTCGAAGGATTCACTATTTATGGAGGCGTTTGGCTGGCCAACGGAGCCCTGTTGAATGCACTTCCATCGCCCGGAGCACAGTTCGTCTACGAAAGGCAACCGACTGAGATAGATGCCGTTGAAGTGGAGTTGAAATTCAACACTACGCAAGGGGCGAACGCCGGATTGGTTGTACGGCTGAACAATCCCGGCAATGGCGCAGACAACTTCGATGGCTACGAGATCAGTCTCGCCACCGATGGCCGGCGGATCATTTTTGGCAAGCACGAACACAACTGGCAACCCATTCGGGATGTTGCCGTAGAGGTTGACCCCTTGGCATGGAACAGGCTGCGTGTAGAGATGGCCGGCGAGGAACTCCGCATCCGACTCAACGGCAAAGAGGTATTCCGTCACATCGACAAAGGTACGGTTTTGCGCAAAGGGCTGGTCAGTTTTCGTAATTGGGATGCAAACGTCAGCTTCCGCAACTTCATTCTCGAAAATCCGACACCGCAGACAGTCGCTTTTGTGGCGGTTCCACGCCCTTGCATCAGTTGGATGTGGGATGCGGTCCGGCAAGGCCGCGCTCAAGCAGTTTATAGGCATGAATCCAATAGGGCTTTCAATGGAAAACACGCACAAAGTATGGAGCACAAAGGGGGTGACGGAATAGTTGGCATAAGCAACAGTGGCCTGAACCATTGGGGTATAGCGGTGCACAAAGGGGTGGAAATGCAGGGTAGTTTGTGGTTGAAGAATACAACGGCACCTCTTTATGTTGCACTCCAAGACGCTACCGGCACAAAAGAATATGCAACACAGAAAATCACAGTCAAGAAGTCGGAACAATGGGCTAAATACAGCTTCACACTTCTCCCGAATGAAACGGATCCCACGGCTCGCTTCGTGCTCTACCTTGATCGGGCGGGCTCGTGCACGGCAGATCATGTTCGGCTGACGAATGCTCCGCAAATACAGTTTTGCGGGCTACCGCTACGCAAAGACATAGGTGTTGCAATGGTGAATCAGGGATTACGCTTTTTGCGTTACGGGGGCACCATGGTCAATGCATCCGGCTACCGTTTCAAGAACATGATCGGCGATCCCGCCTATCGCCCGCCCTACACCGGACACTGGTATCCCTACGCGACCAATGGCTTCGGCATCGAAGAGTTTGTACAATTCTGTGAAAAAGCCGGTTTTGAAGCCTCCTTTGCTGTCAACATCGAGGAGACTCCGCAAGACATGGCCGACATGGTGGAGTACCTGAATGGCGCAGTAGAGACTCCATGGGGACAAAAACGTGCGGAAAATGGACACCCCGCACCCTATGGTGTGAGGTACATAGAGATCGGTAACGAGGAGGTGATCGGTGACGATGATGCGGCGGGTTACAACCACTACATCGAACGATTTCTGCTGTTGGCCGACGCTATCCATAGCAAAGACCCCGATATTCGCCTGATCAACGCTGCATGGTGGCGCGCAGCATCGCCCTCCATGGAGCGAGTTTTTCGAGCCTTAGACGGGAAAGCAGCCTACTGGGATTATCATCCATGGACGGATGCTCTTCATGCTGCTCAACACATAGACCGAGACCTGATGCAGATGCAAAGTCTCTTTAAGCAATGGAATCCGCAGACCACGATGAAATGCGCCATTTTCGAAGAGAATGGCGTGTCACACCACCTGCAACGCGCCATCGTGCACGCCACCGTGCAAAATGTGGTACGTCGCCACGGCGACTTCGTGTTGACAACCTGTGCTGCCAATGCGCTGCAACCCTATATGCAGAACGACAACGGATGGGATCAGGGACAGATCTTCTTCACCCCAGATAAGGTGTGGGGTATGCCGACGTTCTACGCACAGCAACTATCGGCAGCCAACCACGCAGAACAGTTGGTCGAGAGTCATGTAACGGGTATTTTGGATGTCACAGCCACCCTCTGCGACGACGATAACACACTGATTATGCACATCATAAACACCTCTGACAAAGTTGTCCAGACCACGCTTCACCTCGACCGATTTGTCCCAACTCGTAAGGCGGTGGTTTACACTTTAAGTGGGCAACTATCGGACGAAAACCTGCCCGTTACTCCTGAAAAAATTATGCCCGACGTACATTGGATCGAGCAACCGGGGACAACCTTCGACTATCCGTTCAAGGCCTACTCCTACACCATTATCAAATTGGAGCGGGAGTTGGTACACTAAGAAGCTGTTTGAATTTAATCTTGTTCTTTTCGGCTCTTTTCGCCTCTCAAATAACTTCGGCAACAAATTCAAACAGCTTCCAAGAACAGATTAAACGGTAATTTTTGTTGCGGGACAGGTTTACATTGGCCGCAAAACAGAAAAATTCCCGATCCTCGAGCTTGTCGAGAGGTCGCAAAGACTTTGGAAACACAATGCACGATC